>JACMND010000078.1 GCA_014378705.1 Pedobacter sp.
GGATTGTAATTGCCAGCGTGGTAAATTGGTTTTTAAAAAGCAGCCAGTTAGATTACATCATCAGTTTTATTGGTGTAGCGGTTTTTGTAGGATTAACAGCATATGATGTACAAAAGCTTAAACGCATTGGCGAAGGTTTGGAATACGGTGATGCCTCTGCCAAAAAGATGGTGATCATGGGAGCCTTAACACTTTATCTCGATTTTATCAACCTTTTTCTAATGCTACTCCGTTTATTCGGAAACCGCAAATAACCAAACATTATTTCAAAAACTACTTTATTGCAGTTATCAGGCAAACTATAATTTTGTCTGATCCTGCAATTACTTGTATTTCTGCAAAAAACATCGCATTTTTGCAACGCTTATAAAGAAAGACGGAGGGATTAGACCCTGCGAAGTCTTAGCAACCTGTGCTTACAAGGTGCTACATTCTATTCCGGGAAACCGGAAACAGATAAGTTAAAGTCTAATTGATACCCCGACTTTTGAGATAAGCCTGATTGATAATTGAGATTTAAGTATTGCGAATTGTGATACCCACAACTCAATACGCTAAACTCACACTAAAATGATTAGAGAAGAATTAAAAAAGCGCATTCTGGTAATTGACGGGGCTATGGGCACCATGATACAGCGCTATAAGTTACAGGAGGAGGATTTTAGGGGAGAACGGTTTAAAAATCATCCGTGTGATGTACAGGGAAATAATGATCTTTTAAACCTCACAAGACCAGATATTGTAAAAGCCATTCACAAAGAATATTTAATAGCCGGTGCCGATATTATTGAAACCAATACATTTAGTACGCAGCGGATTTCTTTAGCTGATTACCAGATGGAAGATCTGGCCTATGAGCTGAGTTTTGAAGGGGCCAGATTGGCTAAAGAAGCAGCTTCTGAATTTACAGCACAAAATCCGGGAAAGCCTCGTTTTGTTGCGGGGGCCATAGGGCCAACAAATCGTACCGCCAGTTTATCACCGGATGTAAACGATCCGGGCTACAGGGCGGTAACTTTTGATGACCTGGTTGATGCATATTATGAACAGGTGCGTGGTTTAGTTGATGGCGGATCTGATGTATTGCTAATTGAAACTATTTTCGATACGCTGAATGCTAAAGCAGCCATTTTTGCCATCAAAAAATATGAGGCAGAATTAAAATCCCCATCCATTGGAGAGGGATTTGGGGTGAGGCCTGGGGGGCCGCTCGAAATTATGATCTCCGGCACCATTACCGATGCCAGCGGGCGGACTTTATCCGGGCAAACCGTAGAAGCTTTTTTAAATTCCGTTTCTCATGCAAACCTTTTAAGCATTGGATTGAATTGCGCTTTGGGAGCCAAGGAAATGCGTCCGCATATTGAGGAACTTTCTCATAAAGCAACCTGTTTTATTTCGGCTTATCCCAATGCCGGTTTACCAAATGAGTTTGGAGAGTATGATGAAGTTCCGCATCAAACAGCCCATTTAGTAGAAGATTTTATTCAGAGTGGTTTTGTGAACATCGTTGGAGGTTGTTGCGGAACAACGCCTGAACACATAAAATGTATCGCCGAAAAGGCTGCTAAATATTCTCCCCGGGATATTCCTTCTGTGCAACCTTATCTTCGCTTAAGCGGATTAGAGCCTGTTACCTTAACACCACAGACAAATTTTGTAAATATCGGCGAACGAACCAATGTAACCGGATCACCGAAATTTTCTAAACTTATTTTAAACGGCGATTTTGAGGCTGCGTTATCAGTTGCCAGGCAGCAGGTAGAAGGAGGTGCCCAGATTATTGATGTGAATATGGATGAAGGGATGCTGGATTCTGAAGGGTCTATGGTTAAATTTTTAAACCTGATCGCATCAGAGCCTGACATATCAAAACTCCCCATCATGGTGGATTCTTCAAAATGGACTGTTATTGAAGCCGGGTTAAAATGTCTGCAGGGAAAAGGGATCGTCAACTCAATTTCGCTTAAAGAGGGGGAAGACAGGTTTAAAGAACTTGCTCTTAAAATTAAAACATATGGGGCGGCGGTTGTTGTCATGGCTTTTGATGAAAACGGCCAGGCAGATTCACTACAAAGAAGAAAAGAGATTTGCAAAAGATCGTATGATATTTTAGTAAACGAAGTACATTTTTTACCCCAGGATATTATTTTTGATCCCAATATCTTAACGGTTGCAACCGGCTTAGAGGAGCATAACAATTATGCGGTCGACTTTATAGACGCCACCCGCTGGATCAAGCAAAATCTTCCTTTAGCCAAAGTTAGTGGAGGTGTAAGCAACATCTCGTTTTCTTTCCGTGGGAATAACACGGTTCGTGAAGCCATGCATTCGGCTTTTTTATATCACGCCATAAAAGCTGGTCTTGATATGGGCATCGTAAACGCCGGGATGCTGGAAGTTTATGAGGAAATTCCTAAAGATCTGCTTGCATTGGTTGAAGATGTATTGTTAAACCGCCGTCCGGATGCAACTGAGCGGCTGGTAGATTTTGCAGAAACCATCAAAACCAAAGGGAAGATTTTGGTCAAAGATGAAGAGTGGCGGAAAGGAAATGTAGAAACACGCTTGTCTCACTCTCTAGTAAAAGGCATTATCGATTACCTGGATGATGATGTGGAAGAAGCCCGGCTGAAATACCCAAAACCTTTGGAAGTGATTGAGGGCCCGCTGATGGACGGAATGGGAATAGTTGGAGATCTGTTTGGTCAGGGGAAAATGTTTTTACCGCAGGTTGTTAAATCTGCCAGGGTAATGAAAAAAGCGGTAGCTTATCTCCTGCCGTATATTGAAGAAGAAAAGTTAAAAAATGCCGGAAGCAACCAGCGCAAAAATGCCGGAAAGATCTTATTGGCCACTGTTAAAGGTGATGTACACGACATCGGCAAAAATATAGTTGGCGTTGTGCTCGCCTGCAATAATTTTGAAGTAATTGACCTGGGAGTAATGGTTTCTGCCCAGCGGATTTTGGAAGAAGCCAAAAAACACGAGGTTGATATCATCGGCTTAAGTGGATTAATTACCCCTTCGCTGGATGAAATGGTACATTTTGCCAAAGAAATGGAACGGGAAGGTTTAGAGATTCCGTTAATTATCGGCGGTGCTACAACCTCAAGAATTCATGCCGCGGTCAAGATATCCCCGAATTATACCGGGCCAACTGTTCATGTTTTAGATGCTTCAAGAAGTGTAACCGTTTGCAGCACGCTGATGAATGCCGATAACCGTCTTAATTATATTAAAAACATTGGTTTAGAATATGCAAATGCAAGAGAAGCGCATTTAAACAAGCACTCAGATAAGCGTTATGTCTCTTTAGAGGAAGCCCGCGGTAAAAAATTTATGATTAATCTGAACGGGCAGATCCCACCCAAACCTGCTTTTTTAGGAACCAAAACTTTTTTGAATTATCCGCTGGAAACTTTGGTTCCTTATATTGATTGGACACCTTTTTTTCATACCTGGGAATTGAGAGGCAGTTATCCCAAAATATTCCAGGATAGTTTTATTGGAATTGAAGCAAAAAAACTTTACGATGATGCCCGCCAACTGCTGAATAAGATAACGGATGAAAAGCTGTTGCAGGCCAATGCCGTGATTGGTTTCTGGCCCGCAAATTCAGTTGGTGATGATATTGAGTTGCAAAATACCGGCAATCAGGCTTCAGCAATGAATGGCGAGCAACTGACAACTAACCAACTAACAACCATTCACACTCTTCGCCAGCAATCCGAAAAAGTTAAAGATGAACCCTATTATGCGCTGGCTGATTTTATTGCTCCGAAAAAAAGTGGAATTCAGGATTATTTTGGCGGATTTGCACTGACAACCGGTATAGGCTGTGATGAGTTGGTTGCTGAATATGAGAGAAACCACGATGATTATAACAGCATCATGGTAAAAGCTTTGGCAGATCGGCTTGCCGAAGCTTTTGCGGAGAAGTTGCATGAGCTGGTTAGAAAGGAGTATTGGGGTTATGCCCTTGAAGAAAGCTTAAGCAATGAAGAGCTGATTAAAGAGAAATACAGTGGTATCCGTCCGGCACCGGGCTACCCCGCCTGCCCGGATCACACAGAGAAGGGAACTTTATTTAGTTTGCTTGACGCAGAGAATCAAACCGGGCTAAAATTAACCGAAAACTTTGCCATGCATCCCGCGGCAGCGGTAAGCGGATTTTATTTTGCTCATCCGCAGTCCCGTTATTTTGGGTTGGGAAAAATAAGCAAGGATCAGGTTGAAGACTACGCCCAGCGCAAAAATATTACCGTAGAAGAAGCTGAAAGATGGCTGGGGCCTAATTTAGGCTATTCGTTATAGTTTATTAGATATCATTTACTATGATAAATTTACCAGTTGCAAAAGGCATTTTATTTGAGCTAAAAACCCGACAATATATTTTAAAAGACTTAATTACACGTAACTAAAAATCAGCTTATAATTTGATTAAGTAAATTATAAGCTCTGGAAAAATAAATTAACGGATTTACTAGATACCACAGCACTAAAAGAAGGAACACTATTTATTTATAACAATTAACAACCTAAGCAACTAAGTGAAAATAATTGACCACATAAAAAACGCCGCAGGCAAAACCCTTTTTTCCTTTGAGCTTCTTCCCCCTGTTAAAGGGCAAAGCATTCAGGGAATATACGATGCCATAGATCCTTTGATGGAGTTTAAACCCCCATTTATTGACGTGACCTACCATCGTGAGGACTATATTTATAAACAGCACGAAACCGGATTACTTGAAAAAGTATCCTATCGTAAACGCCCCGGAACCGTGGCTATTTGCGCCGCCATCATGAACCGTTACAAGGTAGACGCTGTTCCTCATTTAATATGTGGCGGTTTTACGAAAGAAGAGACAGAAAACGCACTGATTGATTTGCAATTTTTAGGAATCGACAATGTTTTGGTTTTGAGGGGAGATGCAAGAAAGGCCGATGCTTCATTTATTCCGACCCCGGGCGGCCATACTTATGCGTGCAATTTACTTGAACAGGTTTTTAACATGAACAACGGCCAATATCTGCACGAAGATCACGATACTTCTTTCAGCACTAATTTTTGTATCGGGGTGGCCGGATACCCTGAAAAGCATTTTGAAGCTCCCAACTTAAAGGTTGACTTTCGGTACTTAAAACAAAAAGTAGAAATGGGGGCGGAATTTATCGTTACCCAAATGTTTTATGAAAATTCCAAATATTTTGAATTTGTTTCTAACTGTCGTGAAAACGGAATTGATGTTCCAATCATTCCCGGTCTGAAACCAATTACATCTTCCAAACAACTGATTAGCCTTCCCAAACTCTTCCACATAGATATTCCCGAAGAACT
This sequence comes from Pedobacter sp., assembly GCA_014378705.1. GTDB lineage: Bacteria > Bacteroidota > Bacteroidia > Sphingobacteriales > Sphingobacteriaceae > Daejeonella. The sequence goes on from JACMND010000078.1 coordinate 5,342, forward strand.
GAGTGAAGCAGTTACAAAGTGTAAAAACGAAACAGAAGTTAAAGAAGTTGGAATTGAGTTTATGATTGAACAATGTAAAGAACTGGTAAATTTTGGCGCACCTGTTTTGCATTTTTACACAATGAGTAATCCAGGGCCTACAAAAAAAATTGCGGAAGCAATATTTTAACAATAAATATTTAAACTGGGATGTTTCTTTTCAGCAATTCTTCTTGCAGTTGTTCAGGCGATTGAAAATGAATTGTGTCAATTCCCATTTCCCTTGCTGCGGTTACATTTCTTAAATTATCATCAATAAACAAAGCTTCATCCGCTTTTACGTCATATCGTTCCAGCAATATCCTGTAAAACTCAGGAGCTGGTTTACGCAGCTTTTCCGTACCGGAAACAACAATCCCATCAAACCAGTTTAAAAAATCAAACCGCTTTAACGCAACTGGAAAAGTTTCTGCTGACCAGTTAGTGAGTGCGTATATTTTATAAATATCCAACTTTTTAATTTGCCGGAAAATTTTAACAGTACCTGCAATCTCATCTCCAAGCATCTCATCCCAACGGCCATAAAATGCCCGAATATTATCTGCGCTATCCGGTAACTGGGCAACTAAAATCTCCGTTCCGTTATAAAGCGACCTGCCAGCATCCTGTTCTTCATTCCAGTCTGGCGTACAAATGGTATTTAGGAAATGATCTATTTGAGATTCATCATCAAAAATTTTCCGGTAAAGATATTTAGGATTCCAGTCTATTAAAACCGCCCCCAAATCAAAAATAATGGTGTTAATCATGCTTAGGAGCTATACTTTTCTAATAAATAATTCTTAAACTCACTAAAATCAGAACTTATGCTATCAAACTTATTCTCACTTGCCTTCAACTTAATTACCTGTTCCGGACTAACCATCACTTTTTTTACCTGTGCTGGGATCACATCCGGAAACTTGCAGGGATGGGCTGTAGACAAAAAAATCATAGCCGCATTACTCAACTGATTTTCGTCACGCCATTGGTTTGCGGCCAACCAGCCAATGGCCGTATGCGGGCAAGTAACATAATTATAGGTTTCAAATATCCTGTTTATCGCATCTAACGTTTGTTCGTCAGAAAAGCTGTACCCTTTTAAAATAACTTTTAATTGATCCGGATCCTCTTTAAAGAGATCCATAATTCGCACCCAATTGCTGGGATTACCCACGTCCATCGCATTTGAATAGGTTTGCACAGATGGCTTGGGGGTGTAAATTCCGGTTTTAAGAAAAGAAGGAACCGTATCGTTGATGTTGGTAGCTGCCAGAAATTGTGTGACTGGAAGCCCCATTTTAAAGGCCAGCAAACCCGCTGCGACATTTCCAAAATTACCGCTTGGAACTGAAAAAACGAGATTTGTCATTCCTTTCGCTTTTAATTGTGCGTAAGCATTAAAGTAATAAAATGTTTGTGGGATAAGACGGGCGATATTAATGGAATTGGCTGAAGTAAAACGGAATCTCTGCTTCAACCCCTGATCTAAAAAAGCTAATTTCACCAGGGCCTGACAATCATCAAAAGTACCTTCTACTTCAACAGCATGAATATTTTCACCATTTGTAGTTAGTTGCATTTTTTGAATATCGCTAACTTTTCCTTTGGGATATAAAATGGTTACCCGGGTATTTGGCACCATGTAAAACCCGGCAGCGACTGCACCACCCGTATCTCCGGAAGTAGCTACGAGTATGTCGAGCATTTGCTCATCCTTTTTAAGAAAGTAACCCATTATCCTGCTCATGAATCTCGCACCAAAATCTTTAAAAGCAAGAGAAGGACCGTGGAAAAGTTCCAAAGCAAAAGTATTTTTATCAAGCTGTATTAAAGGGACCGGAAAATTAAATGCCTCGTTAACAATTCGCCGAAGCTCATTTTCAGGCATCGCATCCTGCAATAGATTTTTCGCAATTTCAAAAGCGATCTCTGGTAAGGAATACTGATCAATTTTATCCAGAAATTTAGCATCCAAAGGCTTAATTTGAACAGGCATATATAAACCGTTGTCCTGCGGAAGGCTGTTAAATACCGCGTCTGGGAAATCTACCCGCAATGATGTATTGTTTGTGCTGTATAGTTTCATTGATATAACAGATGTGATTCTTAATACTTTTTAATCCAGGATTTTAGGACCCGACTCATTTATGGATGAAGTATAGGATTTACTGAAAACATTTATGGATGATAAGTGGTTCTGCAAAGCTTTTGAAATTTGAACCGCCTGTGGTTTGTTGTGAGTAAATGAAAACACAGAAGGGCCTGAACCGGAAATGCCAAAACCGATGGCTCCATTTTGCATGGCAACTTCGCGAAGTTTATAAAAATCCGGAATTAGCATGGCACGGGCCGGTTCTATGATAATGTCTTTCATACTACGGCCAATTAAATCGGTATCGTTCAAAAATAAACCGGAAACCAGGCCGGCAATATTTCCCCATTGTGTTACCGCGTCTTTAAGCAATACCTTGCTTCGGATCAATTGCCTGGCATCACGGGTGGGTACATCAACCTCCGGAAAAACAACGGCGCAGTGAAGTTCCGGTGGAAAAGGAAGCGAAATAACATCCAGTGGATCGTAACTCCGAATAAGTACAAAACCTCCGTAAAGTGCCGGGGCAACGTTGTCGGCATGGCCGGTACCACAAGCAATTTCTTCGCCTTTCATAGCGAAAGGAAGTAACTCTTTTAAGGTAAGATTGCTGTTAAGTAATTGATTTATAGCAAACAAACCGGCAACCGTGCTTGCCGAGCTTGAACCAAGGCCGCTACCAATAGGCATTTGTTTGTGGAGTTCAATTTCAATACCGAGGTGTGTTTTTTCTATAGCCTGTAGAAAATGCTGTACACTTACCCCTACTGTGTTCCTAGCCGGATCCATAGAAAGCTTACCATTATCCCCGGTAATCTTTGTGATACGGATACCAGGATTATTAGTAATACGCATGGTTACCTCGTCTCCCGGATTATCCAGAGCAAAACCCAGAACGTCATATCCGCAAACTACATTGGCAACAGTTGCCGGGGCAAAAACCCTGATGCTGTCCATTTAACCGGCTCCCACATTTACGAGGTCTGCAAATACGCCTCCGGCGGTTACTTCGGCACCTGCACCCGGGCCTTTTACAACCATCGGCCTTTCACAATAGCGGTCTGTTGTAAAGGATATGATGTTATCACTTCCTGAAAGCATGTAAAAAGGATGCTTTTCATCTACCGTTTGAAGAGAAACAGACACTTCACCATCTTCCATTTTCCCAATATACCTTAACACCTTACCCTGACTTTCTGCATCTGTCTTAAGTTTATTGAAGTAAGCAGCTGAATTTTTTAATTCCACATAAAATTCAGGAACAGATGAAGCCCTCATACAGGAAGCCGGCAACATATTTTCAATTTTAATATCTTCCGGTTCAAGGGGATAACCGGCATCACGGGCTAAAATGAGCATCTTTCTCATAAAATCCGTTCCGCTCAGATCATCTCTGGGATCCGGTTCGGTCAATCCTTTTTCCTGGGCAAGTTTAACGACGTCGTGAAAATTAGCATCGCCTTTAAAATTATTAAATATGAAGGATATCGTACCTGAAAGAACAGCTTCAATACGATGCACCCGGTCACCGCTCATCATCAGGTCTTTTAAAGTCTTTACTATTGGCAAACCCGCTCCTACATTGGTTTCATAAAAAAAATCTACACCGTATTTCCGGGCTGATTCTTTAAACCGCCGGTACTGTTCGTAGCTGCCGCTATTGCCCACTTTATTACAGGTAACAATGGATATACTTGAACATAAAACCTTTTCATAAAGTAAAATTGGTGCCTGGCTTGCGGTATTGTCTACCAAAACGCAATCGGGCAGATTCATTGAAATCATCTGATCTGCAAAATCGTTCAACAAAGCGGGTTCACCAGCTGTGCTCAGTTCATGCTCCCAGTTGTCTAACGAAATTCCCTTCTGGCTGATCAGCATTTGCCGGGTATTGCAAATGCCAATTACTTTAACCTGAATATCCAAATTTTGCTGCAGGAATTTTTTTTGTGAATGTAACTGTTTAAACAAGGTTGCCCCGATCTGGCCCGTACCTAAACAAAATACGTTAAGCGTTTTTTTCAGCTGGGTAAAAAATGCCTGATGAACAGCGTTTAGTGCTTTGGCAAGATCCTCCCGGTTTATAATAACAGAAATATTGAACTCTGATGAACCTTGTGCGATCGCCCTGACATTTATTCCATTTCTTCCTAAAGCATGAAATAACCGGCCTGCTATTCCGGGTGTATGGCGCATATTCTCGCCAACAATAGCCATTGCCGAAAGATTTTCTTCAATAATGGGTTGATCCAATTTTCTGGCGTTTATTTCCAGGTCAAATTCATTCAAGATCAATTGTTTCGCTTTTAGCGCATCCTGAGGGTTTACAGCAAAGGTGATGCTGTGTTCAGATGAAGATTGAGTGATCAATATTACATTTACCTGTTCGCGTGCAAGCATTGAGAACAAGCGACCACTGAAGCCAGCTTTCCCAACCATGCCGCTTCCCTGTAAATTAAGCACGCTTATTTCATTAATAGAAGAAATTCCTTTAATAGGCAGATTCGATAAGCTGCAATTCGCCCTGATTATGGTTCCTTCAAAATCAGGCTCAAAAGTATTTTTAATTATTATGGGGATATTTTTTAAAAACGCAGGGATCATTGTAGGAGGATAAATAACTTTCGCACCAAAAAAAGAAAGCTCCATGGCCTCTGTATATGAAAGTTCGGGCAGTGAAAAAGCCTTTTCAACCATACGCGGGTCGGCGGTCATCATCCCGTTTACATCGGTCCATATTTGAATTTCGGAAGCATTTAGTGCCGCTCCGAATATGGCGGCCGTATAATCGCTCCCACCCCGCCCGAGCGTAGTAATTTTCCCATCATCATTACTTGCTATAAAACCTGTTACAAATAATATTTTATCTGCGTTCTGATTATAAAAATTTTTGATAAGCATTTCTGTTAACACCGTATTCACTTTCGCATGGCCAAAGCCGCTATCCGTTTTAATTAGTGTCGAAGCATCCGTGTAAAACGCTTGCGGCAAAGTTTCTTCCGCTATTTTACTGATCAGGAAAGTAGAGCAGCGCTCACCGTAGCTTAAAACTAAATCGCGTGTACGTGGTGTTAGTTCTGAGAGGCTTTGCACGCCTTGTAAAATATCTTCAAGCTCATTAAACAGTAATTTTAACTTAGTGAACATTGAATTTTGCTTCTGCGGATCAATTAAACTTTTGACAACATCAAAGTGCTTTGTTTCCAAAATCTTTAATTCTTCATCATAACTTTTACCATTGGCAGCCTGATCAGCCATACTGCTCAGGAGGTTTGTTACACCTCCCATGGCCGACAAAACTACTACCTGGGCTCCTCCTGAATTAAATTCCTGATGAATGATCGGCAATAATTTTTGAATACTTTTTACAGATCCTACAGAAGTGCCGCCAAACTTTATAACCTTCATATTTCTTAACTTAAAAAAAAACCTTCCTCTTTGGGAGGAAGGTCAGTATGTGTTTAGTGTAGTTTACAGTAAACGATTAACCCTCCATTTCCTTTCGGAATGTAATGGATGTTATTCTAATAATAATAGTGTAAACAGTGTTTATCATGTAATTGGTACTTTTGTAAAGTAAAGGGTTTCTTAATGGAATTCATAAAACAGGGTTATTTTTGAGATTATGGAAAAAAAGATCACATCTATGACTAATGCCGTTAATTTTTGAATTCAAATTGATTGGCAAATTATAACTTTATCAATTAATGCAAGGCTTAATTATCAAATCAACGGGGAGCTGGTACAGGGTATTAAAGAATACCGGCGAAGAAATTGACTGTAGAATTAAAGGGAAATTTCGTATTAAGGGAATAACCACAACCAATCCGCTTGCCGTTGGAGATAATATAGATTTTGAAATGGAGCCTGATCAGGCCACCGGTATCATTATTAATTTGCGTGAGCGGAAGAACTACATCATCCGTAAATCCGTTAACCTTTCTAAACAAGGGCAAATTATTGCTGCGAATCTTGACCAGGCTTTCCTGATCGTTACACTTGCCTCACCGCGTACTTCCCTGGGATTTATTGACCGGTTTTTAGTAACCGCTGAAGCGTATCATATCCCGGCCGTACTTATTTTTAACAAGTTAGATCTTTTTAGTGCCGACGGGTTGGAAATTCTGAAAGAATATCAATCTATCTATGAAAATGCCGGTTATCCGTGTTATAGCATTTCAGCTTTACAAAGCATGCACATTGATCCTGTTAAAGCGTTGTTACGAGATAAAGTAACGCTATTTAGTGGACATTCCGGTGTTGGAAAATCAACCCTGATCAATGCTTTACTACCGGGCTTTGAGCTTAGAACCAATAATATTTCTGATTGGAGCGATAAAGGAAAACACACAACTACTTTTGCTGAGATGTTTAATTTGCCTTTCGGCGGTTACCTGATTGATACTCCCGGAATACGTGAACTTGGTGTTATTGATATAGAGAAGGCAGAATTAGGTCCGCTTTTTCCGGAGATCCGTGCGTTGATGAGTAGTTGCAGGTTTTATAATTGCAGGCACATCAACGAGCCTGGCTGCGCTGTTCTTACAGCTGTTGCTGATGAAGAAATTACAGCTTCACGATACGATAGTTATTTAAGTATTTATCATGGGAATGATACAAGAAGCTAATAAGATGTGAAGGCAAACAGCTATTTGAAATCTTTTTATAACTATTTGTAGATATAATTTATGAGAGCAGTAATACAACGTGTTGCCCGGGCCTCTGTAACAGTAAACAATATCGTAACCGGCGAAATAAAATCAGGGTTTCTTGTTATGCTGGGAATAGAAAACAATGATGAACAGGAAGACTTGATTTGGCTTGCTCAAAAAATAGTTAATATGCGGATTTTTAATGATGATAACCATCAGATGAATAAATCATTGGCTGATATTAAAGGAAATATCTTATTAATTTCTCAGTTTACTTTATTTGCCCAAACCAAGAGAGGAAACCGGCCGGGGTTTGTAAAAGCGGCAAAGCCTGAAGTTGCTGTTCCGCTGTATGAACAGATGATTAAAGAACTTGAAAAACAAACCGGTACTAAAATTGAAACCGGAATTTTTGGTGCGGATATGAAGGTAAGTTTGCTAAATGACGGGCCGGTTACGATTTTTATGGATACAAAAGACAAATATTAAATTAAATATACCACAAACATCCTTTGATAAAAAGAATGCTTGTGGTATAAATCCAGATAAAAAAACTCCCCGATTTTTATTCGCCCATTCTTTATTAAATCGCATTATATACCCTTACGTAATCAACAGATACCGAAGCAGGAAGTTTCGTATCATCAATAGTTTGACCAGGCAAATTTCCGCCAACAGCCAGGTTTAACAGAATATAAAAAGGTTTTTGAAATTCCTCTGTACTGTTAACGTTATTGGTAATATCCAATGAATGGAATAAAACTCCGTCAATAAACCAATTAATTGCCGTAGCAGACCACTCTATACTATAAATATGAAAATCTGATGGTGTGGTAGCCTTGCTGACACTATTGTAAACGTAACCATTGGGTCCATTCCAGTGAGCAGTACCTAAAACATCTTGTGAAGTATTAATATGCTCCATTATATCTATTTCACCACAGGCTGGCCATCCAACTGTGCTTATATTTGACCCTAACATCCAAAATGCAGGCCATAAACCCTGTACCATTGGCAATTTCATCCTGGCTTCTATCTTACCGTAAGTAAATTCTCTTTTAGCTTTGGTATTTAAACGGGCAGAAGTATAATTATTTGCCTTGACACGTTCTTTTTTAGCTGTGATAACCAGAAATCCTCCCGAAACAGTAGCATTTTCTGCTTTGTAATATTGCTTTTCATTATTACCCCAGCCCCCGCCGCCAATTTCAAAATTCCAGTCAGCAGTATTTACACTTGTTCCATTAAATTCATCTGACCATTGTAGTTGATAAGTAACAGCACTGGTTTTTGTAATATTTTTAGAGCTATTACTTTTTACCGAAAAAACTTTACTTGATGAAGGTGAAACCTCTTTTTTGCAAGCGGTTAAAAATAATAAAACGGATAATGAGCAACCAGTAAAGGCTTTGCTTAGTAGCTTAATATTTTTCATGAATTTTGATTTTGGTTAAAATTAATTTGGTTAATTAGCCTGAGTTATGCTACTACAAATTATGGATAAATAGGTAAAACACTGAAAGAAATTAGTATGTAAAAAAGCGCTTATAATCTACTTAAATGATATACTAAAAAAACAAAAATATTTACATACCAATCTACCTTCTTATTTAAATACAGTTACCTTATTAAATAAAATAAAAATATTTATTGTATCCCTGATTATGCATATAAATAAAGCCCAAAAATTAGTTGATAACTGGATTAAAACCACCGGCGTTCGTTACTTTTCTGAACTGACTAACATGGCTATTTTAACGGAAGAAGTGGGTGAGGTTGCCCGGATCATATCCAGAAAATACGGTGAGCAATCTTTTAAGAATGATGAGCAGAACGCCGATCTTGGCGATGAGCTGGCTGACGTACTGTTTGTATTAATCTGCCTTGCTAATCAAACTGGCGTTGATTTGACAGAAGCCTTAAGTAAAAACCTGGAGAAGAAAAGTATCCGTGATAGCGAAAGACATTTAAAGAACAAAAAGCTAAATGATAATAATGCGTAGAAGAAGAATCAAAAAAATTAATGTTTAATCCTTCATCATCTTTACCAGCCTATCACCTACAAGCACCGGAATTGTGGTTGTAATATCCACATTTAAGCAAAACCTGATGTCTTCTTCGATACCCAGGTTTTTTAACCGCTCGCTATGAGATGTCTTTTTTAAATATTCGTTTAAATCATTTTTTCCGGCAAGGTATAAATCTTCAGAAGCGATGGCTGAATCGTCCAACTTGTAACCTTCGTTGTTTAAATGACTCACAACAGCTCCTGCAAACAAGGTATCTTCCAGGTTAAACAAGTTTTTCCATCCCGCACAAAGCAAAAGAACGTCGTTAGGCTGAGATTTTAACCAATTGCTTAATGCAGATTTATTTAAAAACGAGCCAATCACAACTTGTTTTGCATTTCGGGAAACATTAATAGCATGTGTTCCGTTGGTGGTTGTTAAAACTACTGTTTCACCTTGTACCTTATCTTTCGAGTAAGCAAAAGGCGAATTTCCAAAATCAAAACCGCTTACTACTTCACCATCCCTCTCCGCAGCTAACAAATACCCTGAATTTCGGTAAGATTCGCATTTTTTTACCGTAGCAACCGGAATGATGGCTTCCGCACCGTTTTCAATACCATAACAAATAGAAGATGTAGCCCTAAAAATATCTATAACGACTACAATGCTTTCGCGGATATCATATAAATGAAGCAAGGCAGGAGTCAGGCATACTTCCAGTTTTCGGGGAGACATATTTTTAGGTTGAAGTTTTACGTAAGGAAGGTCGTTGGCCTGAAGTTTTTTAATCTTTTACCTTTCTTTCTATATTCTATTTAAAAGGAGACTTTACAACTTTAGCTTTTAAGTTTTTGTTCCGGATACTGATATATATTTCAGTTCCTTCTTTAGCAAATGATGATTGAACATATCCCATTCCGATGGCTTTTTTTAAAGAAGGAGATTGCGTTCCGGAAGTTACCTTGCCGATGCTGTTTCCTTCGGCATCGGTAATATGATAATCATGCCGTGGTATTCCACGATCAATCATTTCGAAACCAACTAGTTTTCTATTTACACCAGTTTCTTTTTGAACGGAAAGA
>JACMND010000079.1 GCA_014378705.1 Pedobacter sp.
AACAGTTTCAGGTTAGTAACCTGGGTTTTGAGTTAAATTAGGGTTAGTATCAATTGCTTTTTGAGGAATTGGAAAAATAGTTTTTGTACTCGCAGATTTTGTCGGACGTTGATCTACAGGATCATTGAAAGTACCGAAACGAATCTGATCTTGTCTTCTCCAGCCTTCATAGTAGAGCTCACGACCTCTTTCTGCCAATAATGATGCGTTGTCAACAGAACTCAATGGAGAGGCGCCGCGGGTAGAACGAAGATTATTTACGATTTGTAAGGGTGACTGTCCCAAAGGATCAGAGCCACCACGCAAAACTGCTTCTGCTTTCATCAGCAAAACATCAGCATATCTCAGGAAAACCAAATCATTATCTGTTTGGCGTTCGTCAGTATCTTTGATATTGCCAGTGGCATCCGGTTGAGGTGCATATTTAATAACGCGAATACCTTGGACATCATCAGACGCAGTTAAACTTACATTTCTTGTTAATATCAAGGGACCATTACGACCTTGTAATGGCTTACCCGCTGCATCAACTTGCTGACCGATCAAAAATCCTGCTCTCATCCCTGTAACATCGGTTAATCCTGGCAAAGCCACACCTCTTCTTTCGTCCGAAGGCTCGAAAGAATCATAAAAATCAGCCAGTGTGGTAAAACCGTTCCAACCGTTTGTTACCATATTATAGTGGGTTCCCATTCTCCATGTAAATCGCGGATTTGCCCTTACATCACCCGGGATATTCTTTATGCTAAATATTAACTCAGAAGTACCTGTGTTATTCCAACTGAAATTATCAAAATACTTTCCGCTCGGAAGCAATGAAAATTTTCCAGAATTAACAACTTTGTTTGAATATTCTATAACCTTGTCCATGTCCGCCTTAACAAAATTAAGCGCACCACCAGAAGCTGAAGAATAAACTGCCTTGTTTAAATAAATTTTTGCTAGTAATGCCTGAGCAGCTTGTTTTGTAACCTTGTCAGAGCTTGTATTTGCGGTCAAATTTGCTTCCGCATAAATTAAATCGGCAATCGATTGATCTACAGCCTGAATTCTGGTTAAAACTTTAGGATTAGCATCTAAAGGGTCAGAAAGTTCTCTTGAAGGAACCTGTCCGAACAGATCCAAGATATAAAACATGAACCAAGCTCTTAAGAAAGAGGCCTCTGCTTTTACCTGAGCACTTTCACCAGAAAAGGCGATAGCTTGTGTAGCCCTAAATTGGCCCGTATTTAACCGGTCCCAAGCTGCGTTTACACCATCATGAATTGGATCCCATGTATGCAAATGTATTTTTCTCCAAACACCATTATCATCCCAGTCAGTGCCACGGGTTGGACCCATCATTTCATCACTTGAATGTTCCATCAAAGCATAAACACCTCCCTGATCGGCAAAACTGTTTAAGGCATCGTAAGCTCCCTGTAAATAAGCGGCAGGAGGAATTATTTTTGCGGCCTCCTCATCGGTAGCAGCTGAAATTGTCCCGTAAGTTTTGTCATCTAATTTACTGCAGCTAACCGTACTTATCAGTGCAATGCCTAAGGTTAGGCTTAGTAATTTAATATATTTAGTTTCCATAATTATTTCTGAATTATATGTTAGAAATTTAATGAAGCACCTAAAGAAATCACCCTTGCACTTGGATAAGAAGTGTAGTCGATCCCCAAGGAAGGTATTCCATCAATAGCTTTATTAGTATTTACTTCCGGATCTAGACCTGAGTAGTTAGTAATTAAAAATAAGTTCTGTCCGGTAAGATTCATTGTAAAACCTTTTATATGCTTCGTGTTGGGAAGCTTAAAAGTATACGCTAAATTTAGATTCGATAGCCTTAAAAAATCACCTTTTTCTAAATATTGCGTAGACACGCTTGTCGAATTTGATTTACCTTCTGCGGTGTTTGCAGCATCTTGTGTAATATTTCTACCACTATTTAGGCTGCCTTTTGAAAACAGAGCAGTTGCGGTGTTATTATAAATATAAAACCCGGTTGCACCGTTAAGAAAAGCACTTAAGCTTAGGTTTTTATAGGTGAAAGAGTTATTCAACCCAAAAGTAAATTTGGGCAGGGCAGAACCTCTAAATTCTTCCGCTCCATCGTTAGCAAAAGTTGCTGCTCCAGCGTTGTCAAACCCAGCAAATTCTTTAATGAAAAAGGAAAAAAGAGGGTAACCTGAAACAATGCGCTGAGCGTATGCGCCACTTAATCCTTGTCCATTAATAGCACCAGTACGAATAGCTGAAAGTTGTAAATCTTTAACTTTATTTGTCAAACTGGCAGCATTGACACCAATGTCCCACGTAAAACCTTCGTTTCTAAATACCGAATAACTAATCGATGCTTCTAAACCTGTGTTATTAACAGTAGCCGGAAGATTTTTCCAGATAAACAATGCAGGGGCTGGCTGCGCAATTGATTGTAAAAATATTAAGTCAGTAGTAGACTTATTATAATAATCAAATGATCCTGATAAACGACTTTTAAGAATTTCAAAATCTAAACCTACAGAATACTGATTTGATTTTTCCCATCTTATATCAGGGTTTTGGTTATTGATCTTACTGATAGCACCAGTTGTTGAATAATTATAAGTTGCATTAGTGATACCACCTGGAAATTCCTGATTACCATTAATACCCCAGCCTGCTCGTAATTTTAGGTTTTGAAATACATCTTTAGAAACAAAACTTTCTTCAGATATTCTCCAGGCACCTGCAACGGAAGGGAAGTATCCGTATTTATTATTAGGGCCAAACTTTGATGAACCATCTACTCTTAATGTAGCGGTTAATAAATATTTATCCATTAATGAATAATTCGCTCTTCCAAAATAGGATTGTAGCTCTGACCCTGATCTGTAAGATCCGGAGCTAAACGCTTTTTTGGTACCTGAATTATCAACATTCCCGATATTATCTTCGTACGTTATTAAATTATTTAAAAAACCATCTGCCCGGGTATTGAAACCATCGCTTTCAAACTTTTGATAAGAAAAGCCAGCCAAAGCTTCCAAAGAATGGATAGTATTGAATGACTTATTAAATGTTAAGGTGTTTTCAATCAACCTGGATGAAAGAGTTCGGTTAGCAAGAATTGCTCTACCGCTGTTCTCTATTCCGTTAAATTTTAACATGCTATTAAAGGTAGACCTTCTATTTGAAGCAGAATTATCCACACCCACATTTACCTTAAACAATAATCCGTCGGTAATTTTCCAGCCTAAAGACATGTTACCCAATACCTTATTAGTTATGCCACGGTCATTTATATAATTAAGCATGGCCACTGGATTTCGGAAATCGGATGATTGGGTAAGAGTATCACTGTTGTTTATAAAAATCGGTCTGGTTGGATTTGCCGCTAATGCCGCTCCTATTAAGTTTCCTTCAAAACCCGCATTTTCACCAACTGGCGCATATTGATCGTTTAGTTGAGAAGCAGTTAATTGCAATTCAATTTTTACTTTTTTATCGAATAATTCATGGCTGGCATTCACTCTGCCAGTGCTTCTATTTAGACCAGAGTTTCTTACAATACCTTCTTGGTTTGCATTAGATAGTGAAAAGCGATATAAAGTATTTTCATTTCCACCGCCAAAACCCAAAGAATAATTTTGAGTAACACCTGTTCTAAAAATCTGATCCTGCCAATTGGTATTCGCACCAAAATTAACTGAAGCAGCGGTCTTGCCAAGTTCAACAGATTTAGCTATGAATGCTGATGGACTTAATAAATCGTAAGTCCTTAAAGAATTTGCAACACTAACAGAGCTAGAAAAGTTTAAAGATTGCTGACCGCTCTTTCCTTTTTTAGTTGTTATTAGTACAACCCCATTGGCACCTCTTGAACCATAAATTGCAGCAGAAGAAGCATCTTTTAAAACACTGATGTTTTCGATGTCATCAGGGTTCAGAAAAGTTAAAGGATTTCTGGCAGAAGAAGATCCTGCTCCATTATCTCCGCCACCATCAGAAACATTACTTCCATCTAAGGGCACTCCATCCACCACAAACAAAGGATTACTTCCACTTCTTACAGATGAAGATCCACGGATCCTAATATTAATACCTGCGCCGGGTTCACCACTTGACGGCGTTACCTGAACACCAGCAACGCGGCCTTGTAATAACTGTTCAGGGGAGGCGATAACTCCCTTATTAAAGTCTTTAGTGCCTATTGATGCCACTGCTCCGGTCGCATCTTTCACCCTTTGTGTACCGTAACCTACCACAACAACCTCACTTAACGAAGTGCTGCTGCCTTCTAGTAATACATTAACGGTGGTACTCCCGGCGATATTCACATCCTGACTATTATAGCCCAGGTATGAAAAAACCAGAGTGGTCGTAGCTTCGGGCACTGTCAAACGGTAAGTTCCGTCTGCGCCTGTACTGGTTCCTGTAGGGGTTCCTTTCACGGCCACCGATACACCAATAAGAGGTTGTTTATCCTTACTGTCAGTTACTGTTCCAGAAATTGTTTTATTCTGCGCTATTGCAGAATTACAAATGAAGAACAAAACCAAACTATAGGAGAACCTTGAAAGTAAATTTTTTAAGTTCATAAAAATAGCTTTTGTTAATTTAAATGGTTAGTTAGGTAAAGTTAAAAGTATAAAAATGGTTTGAAATAAAATAATGTGATTGTCCTTAATACACGAAGAGTTCTATAAACTTTGGTCAGATGGTTTATTAGCGTTGATCACTACATAAAAATATTAAAAAATATTAGTAAATACTATTCGCAAAAAAAGTGACAATAAAATGAAATATGGGATGGTTGACATTAATTGCCTGGTACAGGCAAGATTTTGGATTAGAGTACAAACAATAATTTTTGGCGTAACCTATTTATTGAAGGAAAGTTCTTTTTGAAACAACCGTGCATATTTACGCCGGTCAAATTTATAGAGCTTGGCAGCTCTGTATGATACACCTTTTTGTTTTTCGTCCAGTTCTTTGAGGATACCATAATTAAGCATCTTTTTTCGAAAATTTCTTTTATCCAGCGTCGCGTTTAAAATTATTTCGTACAGATGCTGAAGTTGTGTAAGGGTAAATTTTTCAGGTAAAAGCTCAAAAGCAATTGGCTGGTAACTAATTTTATTACGAATTTTAATGAACCCTTTTGCAAAAATTTTGGAGTGATCGAACGCCAGTTTTGGAAGATCCTTAACAGGATACCAAACAGCTTTCCGGGCAATTGAAGTAACAGGTTTAAGTTCTTTTGTTCCGTTTAAACGGATCATTGCATAATAGGCAACAGTTACTACTCTGCCTTGTGGATGGCGGTCTACATCTCCAAAAGTGTAAAACTGCTCCATAAAAATATCCCGTAAACCAGTTAGCTCGTATAAAATTCTTTCTGCTGCCACATCAAGGCTTTCATTTTCCTCAACCAGATAGCCGGGCAAAGCCCACCAATCTTTAAAAGGTTGTATGTTTCGTTCAATTAATAGTATTTTTAGCTCCCCTTCGTCGAAACCGAAGATCACACAATCAATAGAAAAAACAGAATCAAATTTAGGCAGTAAGGGTTCCAATATCATTTAATAAAGTTTAAAGATAAAAGGATTACTAAGAAGCAAATGATATTTTTTCTAAAAAATGCTTAGTGTTACAAATACACTTTATATTCGTATAAAATTTAAACAAACAAGTATTGTCAGAGATAAAGAAAATAGGTGTTTTTACATCCGGTGGTGACGCCCCCGGAATGAATGCCTGTATAAGGTCCGTTGTTCGCAGCAGCATTTATATGGGCCTTGAAGTTGCTGGAATATATCAGGGCTATCGCGGAATGCTTGAAAATAATATCACCGACATGAATTCACGTTCGGTAAGTAATATTATTCATTTAGGAGGAACCATATTAAAAACCGCCCGATGCAACGAATTTAAGACTGATGAAGGGATGGAGCTGGCTTATCAGAATATTAAAGCAGCAAATATTGATGCGCTTATTGCAATAGGTGGTGATGGTACTGCAAAAGGAGCCGAAAAATTCTCAATTAAATATGGCATCCCGGTCATTTGTATTCCAGGTACGATTGACAATGATCTATATGGAACAGATTTTACTTTGGGTTTTGATACAGCTAACAATACGGTAATTCAAGCCATAGACAAAATCCGCGACACGGCCAATTCACATGACCGTTTATTTTTTATAGAGGTAATGGGACGTGATTCCGGGTGTATAGCTCTTCGTTCAGGAATTGCCGGCGGTGCCGAAGCCATACTTCTCCCCGAAAGGGATACCGCTATTGATGACCTGATTTCTAAGCTGGAAAAAGGTGCACAGAATAAAAAATCATCCAGCATTGTGATTGTCGCGGAAGGTGATAAAAACGGGGGAGCTTATGACGTGGCAAAAAGAGTTAAAGAAAAATTTAATTACTACGATACAAAAGTGACCATACTTGGGCATTTACAAAGAGGTGGCTCGCCAAGCAGTACTGACCGGGTACTGGCCTGTAGGTTTGGTTACGCCGCTGTTAAAGCTTTACTGGCAGGAGAAACGAGGCAAATAGTAGGAATTAGAGGAAACACCATTAAATTAACCAGTTTGTATGAAGCGCTAAACCTGCATGAGTTTAAACTTGAAGAGGACCTTTTAGAATTAACCCATATATTGTCTATATAAATGATTGCATTGGTGTATAGTGGTTCCAGAAACGCAGATTGGAAACTGGCCGACAAAGGCCAAATTATTGCTGAATTTAAAACGCCTGGAATTAACCCCTATTTTATAGATAAAAAACATATCCTTCAACTTTTACATAAAAGAACCGAACTGATTAACAATGCCGAAAAGATTAAAAAGATTTATTTCTTTGGTGCCGGAGTCTCTTTAAATGAAAGAAAAGAAATTATATCTGATGCGTTAAGCCAGTTTTTTAAATTCAGCAAGATCTATGTTGATAACGATCTTCAAGCTGCCGCCGTTGCAACCTGCAATCAAATGCCCGGAATTACCGGAATAATAGGAAGTGGTTCTAATGCAGGTTATTTTGATGGACGGAAAGTTAAATCCAATAACTTTGGCCTGGGTTATATTTTGGGCGATGAAGGTTCTGCTAATTGGTTAGGGCGCCAGATACTAAAACACTTTTTATATGAAAAGCTTCCTTTACAGTTTGAACAAAATTTTTTGAAAAAATACGATACGAATAGAAAAGAAATTTTAGACAAGATTTACAAACAAACTCAGCCAGCTTTATATTTAAGCTCTTTTGCAGATTTTTTACTTGAAAATAATAAAGAACCATACGTTAAAGATTTAATTTTTGATGGTTTTAACCTTTTTATTGAAACATATTTATATCCTTTAAAAAAACAATATCCCGAAGTACCTATTTATATAGTTGGAACTGTAGTTTATAATTTTAACAGCTGGTTTTTAGAATCCGCTAAAAATCACGATCTAACTATTACAGGTATCGTTAAAGAACCCATATACAACTTATTGAAACATTATTTAAACAGAGCCAGTCAGGCCTGATTAACTTAAGTAAATAAGTTGAACCTAAACAAAACCAAACAATCAGTATCCACCACTAAATTTTTTACAAAAACAAATTAAGATGAAAATTGGAATTAACGGATTCGGCCGCATCGGCCGATTAGCTTTCAGAGCAGCAATTGAACGCGAAGGCGTGGAAGTTGTAGGAATTAACGACCTTGTTGACCCGGAATACATGGCCTATATGTTGAAATATGATTCTACCCATGGACAGTTTAAAGGTACCATTGAAGTTAAAGACGGCCAACTGGTTGTTAACGGCGATACGATCAGAGTTACGGCAGAAAAAGATCCTGCAAACCTTAAATGGGGAGAAATTGGTGCAGAAGTTATAATCGAATCTACCGGGCTATTCTTAACACAAGCTGACGCACAAAAACATATTGATGCCGGTGCAAAAAAAGTGGTTATGTCGGCTCCGGCAAAAGATGATACCAGAACATATGTTATGGGCGTAAATCATAAAGAATTAACGGCAGATCAAACCATTGTGTCAAATGCATCGTGTACAACCAATTGCCTGGCTCCTATTGCCAAAATATTGAACGATAAATATGGTATCATTGAGGGTTTGATGACCACCGTACACGCCACTACGGCTACTCAAAAAACGGTGGATGGCCCATCAGCCAAAGACTGGCGTGGAGGCCGCGGCGCAGCACAAAATATCATTCCTTCATCAACCGGTGCTGCCAAGGCGGTAACCCTGGTTATACCTGATTTAAAAGGTAAATTAACAGGAATGGCTTTTCGTGTTCCTGTGGCCGATGTTTCTGTTGTAGATCTGACCGTCCGTCTTGAAAAACCGGCAACTTACGAAGAAATTAAAAAAACAATGAAAGATGCTTCGGAAGGTGAATACAAAGGGATATTAGGTTATACCGAAGATTCTGTGGTTTCATCTGATTTTATTGGAGATGCTCGTACTTCAATCTTCGACGCAAATGCAGGTATCGCTTTGAATGATCATTTTGTTAAGGTAGTTTCATGGTATGATAACGAGTGGGGCTATTCGAGTAAGCTGATTGACCTTGTTCAGCATATCGGATCCTTGAAATAGACATCAGCCACTATCTATCAGCAATAGCTTTTAGAGATATCAATAAAATTATAAACCTGCTCTTGGTTAACTAAGGGCAGGTTTTTTTTGAAAACGAAAGTCAATTAAATCACTTACTGTAGTCCCGTCTTACGCTCATACCCCACAAGTGCTACTTAGCAAAACAGAATGAATGCACCCTCAGGTTATTTAACGTCAGGATTTTTTAATTATGATACACGCCAGAGGTGGTAAATTAATGGCCGCAGATTGTGGTTTGCCCTGCCAGGATATTTGTTCTGATTCAGCTTGCGGGGCACCGGCTAAGCCACTGCCATAAAACTTCAGTTCGTTAGAGTTTAAGATGGTTTTCCAGGTTCCTGGCAAGGGAAGGCCAATACGGTAAGATGGCCGCGGAACTGGAGTTAGATTCAAAATTACAACAACGGACTGTTCTATTTGATTTCCTTTACGGGAATAAACAAGTACAGAGTTATCCACGTCTCCGCCTTCTATCCATTCGAAACCTTCATGGCTAAAACTTTTTTCGTAAAGTGCAGGTTCATTTTTATACAAGTGGTTTAAACTTTTTACAAATTGTTTTAAACCCTGATGGGATGCGTACTCCAATACATGCCAGTCTAATGATTGATTATGGTTCCACTCTCTTCCTTGTCCAAACTCATCGCCCATAAACAATAGCTTGGTTCCGGGATGTGTAAACATATAAGCATATAACAAGCGAAGATTAGCAAACTTCTGCCATTCATCGCCCGGCATTTTATTAAGCAAAGAGCCTTTTCCATGAACTACTTCATCATGCGAAAACGGAAGCATAAAATTTTCTGTAAAGGCATATTCTGTACTAAAGGTAATGCGGCTATGGTGGTGCTTGCGAAAAAACGGATCTTTTTCAAAAAAACTAAGCGTATCGTTCATCCAGCCCATCATCCATTTCATCCCAAAGCCCAAACCGCCTAAATATACCGGACGGCTTACGCCGGGAAAAGCAGTAGACTCTTCCGCGATAGTTTGAACATCAGGAAATTCGCCGTAAACCGCTTCGTTAAATTCTTGCAAAAAGCTGATGGCTTCCAGGTTTTCCCGACCGCCGAAATCATTTGGAATCCATTCCCCCTCCTTTCGCGAATAATCCAGATATAACATAGAAGCCACGGCATCTACACGTAAACCATCCGCATGGAAACGGTCTATCCAGAAAATAGCGTTACTGATTAAAAACGAGCGAACCTCATTACGGCCATAATTAAAAATATACGACTTCCAGTCCGGATGAAAGCCTTTACGCATATCTGCGTGTTCGTACAAATGTGTACCGTCAAACTTATAAAGTCCGTGCGCATCGCCCGGAAAATGAGAAGGTACCCAATCTAATATAACACCAATTCCATTTTGATGGAGTTGCTCAATAAGATACATGAAATCCTGAGGGGTTCCAAATCGCGAGCACGCCGCAAAATAACCGGTTATCTGGTAGCCCCATGAAGGGGCAAAAGGATGTTCCATTAAAGGCATAAATTCCACATGTGTGAACTCCATATCCATTAAATAGGGCACCAATCGGTCAGCCATTTCGCGGTAGCTTAAAAATTCGTCAGGAGATTCAAGACTTCTGGCCCAGGAACCAAAATGCATTTCGTATACCGAGAATGGCTGATTTAGCGAATTAGCTGTTTTCCTGTCTTTCATCCATTCCACATCTTTCCATTCAAACCAGGTATCCCATACCATAGACGCGGTTGAAGGTGGTTCTTCCCAACGGAACGCAAAAGGATCGCCTTTTTCAAGCACCTCACCAGAATTTGACCGGATTGAGTATTTGTAGATTTCACCGTTGCCAATGTGGGGAACAAACGTTTCCCAAATCCCCGAGCCATCCCAACGGGCATTCATGGGTATTGTATCCTTGTCCCATCCATTAAAATTTCCCATCAAAGAAACCATCGTTGCATTCGGCGCCCAAACTGCAAAGTAGGTTCCCTTTTGTCCGGCATGTTCCACCACATGGGAACCTAACTTTTCATATAGCTTGTAATGCTTTCCGGCCTTAAAGAGGCTAATATCAAAATCAGTAAATCGGGAATAAAAATACGCAGCAGAGCTTTCCGGAACTTTTGATTCCTGCGCTTTTAAGGCGTCTTCAGATTGCGTATCAATAACCTTTTTTTCCTTTAACATGACCGTAGATTAGGTGTATTTCACTTAAAAATAAATATACTATTATTGTTAGCCCTTGAAAGGAATGTAAGGCAAAAATTTATATAGACTTACAAAATTTTTCAAATTTGTAAATCCATATAGTAAACTTCGTAAGTCTTGGCATTGGCTTTAAAAGCCTTTGGATAACTATTTAAAAATTTGTACCAGTTTAAAATTTTTATTGGACTTGAACCGCAGACAGCCTTTCTCATCAACACTAAATTTACTTATTTCTTTACCGTCAATTAATATCCGGCTAACGGTAAAGGGTAACCCAATCACGTTATAGTCATAAGATTCGTAGGTAGGCGTGAATAAGCCTTCAATATTTTGTTTAAGGATCATTGAAGAAGCATCCCCTTTTACCACAAACTTTTTTTCCAGATAGATATCCTGTTCATAGGCAAATGTATCTCCGTGATCTTCAAACAAAAACGAGTTCACCTCGTAATCTGCATAATAAACATTAAGCCAGAGTTCTTCAATATCTTTCTCTCCCACGTATTGCATTACCGGATACTCTGGTAATACAGAACCTGCTTTTACAAATACAGGCATACTCTCAATTGGGGCATGAACTAAGTGTTCCTGACCGCCATCAAGCAAGGCATGAGTCCAGAAATGATACCATTTTCCTTCAGGGAGATATACGCTTTTAAATTCTGCGCCGGGTTCCATTACCGGGGCCACAAGAATTTTATCGCCAAAGCAAAACTCATCTTCACGATAATGATTTTTTAAATTTTCCTGCTCTTGCATCACAATCGGGCGAAGTATTGGGAAACCATAACGATGGTGCTCCCAAAAGGAGGAATATATGTAAGGAAGGAGCCGGTACCTGAGTTCAATAAACTTCCGGTTAATCTCTTCATAGACAGGGCCGAAACTCCAGGGTTCCCTTTCACTGGTATCACCTGCAGAGTGGGCACGCATTAACGGAGAGAACACGCCTAACTGTATCCAACGCGTAAAAAGTTCAGCTCCTGGCTCGCCGCTGAAACCTCCGATATCGGTGCCACAGAAAGAAATTCCGGAAATTGAAAGCCGCTGGCATTGAATATTGCCTAATTTTAAATGTTCCCAGGATGCAACGTTGTCGCCTGTCCAAACAGAAGAATAACGTTGAACTCCAGAATAACCCGCACGCGTGATTGTAAAAGGTCTTTTGTTTTTCTGTAGTTTCTTCAGGCCATCATAGGTTGACCGTACCATCTGCATACCATAAACATTGTGTGCTTTTCGGTGCGATCCTCTTAAACCGTCATAATTATGCCTAACATCGTCCGGGAAAGAACCTGAACCAAAAACCGCCGGTTCGTTCATATCATTCCAGACTCCAGCAACTCCGGCGTCAACCAATTCTTTAAATAAATTTCCCCACCATTCCCTAACTTTCGGATTTGTAAAATCAGGAAACTGGCAACGCCCCGGCCATACGTGACCTTCCATAAAATAATCATCGCTTCTGCGGCAAAAATAGTTGTTGGCTTTCCCTTCCTTAAACACCCAGTAATTATCATCAACCCGAATCCCCGGATCGATAATAACTACGGTTTTAAAACCATTATCAGATAGTTCTTTAACCATCCGCTTGGGATCAGGAAAATATTTTTTATTCCAGGTAAAGCATCTGTAGCCATCCATGTAATCAATGTCGAGGTAAATGGCGTCGCATGGAATTTTTTTATCACGGAAACTTTGGGCTATCTCCTTTACCTTAACTTCCGGATAGTAACTCCAACGGCATTGATGATATCCTAAAGCCCATTTTGGTGGCATTGGGTGTGTACCCGTAAGTATATGGTAACGTTTCACAACATCCATCATGTGCGGCCCGTGGATATAATAATACTGCAGTTCTCCGCCATCAGCCCAAAAACTGGTTTTGTGCCTTTCCTGTTGTGCGAAATCAAAGTGGGACTGAAAGGTATTGTCAAAGAAAATACCGTAGCTGATGCCATCTTTAATCCCAATATAAAAAGGAATGGTTCTGTAAAGCGGATCCTGTTCCCTTGAAAATGAGTAAGCATCCGTATTCCAGTTATGCACACGTTTTCCGCGGAGATTAAATGAAGTAGCTTTATCACCCATCCCAAAAAAGCTTTCATCTTCTGAACACTCTTTGGTAGCGTACACGTAATAACCTCCAAATTCAGAATTTTCTTCCCAGTGCATTTGGGTATAATCGGTGTTAATTATCTTTTCATCGTTATCCGCAAAAGAAATCAAAAAGTCGTGTTTCCGGATGATACAAGTAACTGTATTGGTGGAAACCCGGTAACGATGTTCATCTTCATCAAAACTCAAAACGGTTACCCTTTGTCCGGTTTGATTTACCGCGTAAGAAAAATCTTCCAGAAAAACACCATGAGGAGCAAGCCTGATACGGATAATTTCATCACTTACCACCCAAACTTCAACTCGTGCATCCCCATCGGAAAAATAAAAAGTATTCTCTTCCTGTTTGACATCGATAACCTTGGTCAGGTATTTTTTTACAATGGGTTGGAGGTTTAAAACCGGATTGTTTAAATGCTTAACCCCTTCTTCAATAACATCTAAACTTATTGGATCTGTCGGCAGATCTTTACTATCTTCCATAATTTTTAATTTGGCGCCGGTACCACTTCTTTAACATTTCCGGCAATCTCTTTAACGAATAGGTTTAAAATTTCAGCCAATATCATATAAAATCCGCCCAACATCAAGGTTATAACAGTATGCCCGTGAAAAAAGTTCTTTGTAACAATCCCTAAAACGGGACCACATATATTTGTGGTATCACGATAAAAAATTAAACACCTCCATTAAATAACCTATTTTCTCGGACGGCAATGACCCTGCCAATTTGGAATAGGGCATAGTTACTAGACTTGCCAAGGCTATCTCAACACCAACCATCGGCAATAGTAGCCATTCTTTACCGGTAATTAAAAATATAGATGCCAGGCTAATCCCGCCAATAATTAAACAAAAGAGATGTACTGTTTTACGGCTGGATGCTTTAACAAGTACGGGCCATAAAAAAAAATGGCAAGGGCCTGTACACCATTATAAACCGTAAATATGCTTCCTGTCCTGTTGTCTGCTTCCCGGTAGGCGGCAGATTGAGCATCAGATGTATTAAACACGTTATCTGCGATAGCAGATGTAGTATCAATTTGGTAGCAAACCGTTTGGAGTTGCTGCAAGCTTAGAAAATATACGGCTGGTGTTGGCGTTTTGCCAGGCAATCCAAATTGAATCCCAAAAAAGCCGAAGTTCATATTCCAAAGTTGCCTGGATGGAAGCCTGGGTATCCTAATGGTGATCATTTAAGTTAAAGGATTAAAAAGTAATAATCCACGCGTCGGTGGTTGCCACTTTTACAGGAATTCCCTCAGAAAGGTTTTCTATTACAAAGATTTTTCCAGTTAATATCTCTTTGCACTGTACCTTAACTTTGTTTTTTATTGATGATAAAAAGGCTTCCGGCAACTGAATATTTGATTCTAAAATCCGTTCCCTTTCAAAATTTGCAACCACCAAAATCCGCTGTTCAGGCGTATAACGAAGGTATGCGTAATTGCGGTTTGAGAAATTTTGCTGAAAACTTAACTCCATAAACTCTCCATGCCTCAAAGCAGCCTCAGTATGCAAAGAATTAAGCAGTGTACGGTAAAACCCTCTTAAATATTGCTGATCTTCCTTTAAACCCTTGCCATCGAAAGCGCCGTTGTTCATCCATTTCTGATGCTCCGGCACCCCGTAATAATCAAAAATAGTGGTACGGTTGTTATTTCCAGCAAAACCTGCGTTTCCGTGGCCAGGTTCTCCCACCTCCTGACCAAAATAAATCATAACCGGGCCGGAGGATAACGTAGCACTAATCACCATGGCCGGTTTGGCATACCAAGCATTTCCTGCGAAAGCAGGGGAAGCGATCCTTTCTTCGTCGTGGTTTTCTAAAAACCGAAGCATGCGTGATGAAAAATCACGGCTTTCAACGCTCCAAACATGCGTTATATCTTTTACATCGGCGTAGGCATCATTGCGGATCAGTTTTTTTAATCCGTCGTACAATCCAACCTTATCATATAAAAAATCAAACTGACCTGTTGTTAAAAAGCTAACATATTTTTGAGAGTTGTAGGCTTCCGCGATAAAAATAACGCCGGGTTTAACATTTTTAACTTCCTGAATTACCCAGCTCCAAAACTCCACAGGAACTTCTTCTGCCATGTCACAACGAAACCCATCAACATTCTGGTCTGCCCAATAAAGTAAAATGTCACGCATTTTAATCCAAAGCGGCGGTATCGGAGTAAAATGATTTTGATGGTTACGGTAATCAACGCCGTAATTCAATTTAACTGTTTCAAACCAGTCGTTGATTCCCGGAGATTCTGAAAACACATTGTTTCCGGTTGCTTTTGCAGGATATTCATCAAACCGACCGTCTTTTAACGGGTGATGAAAATCCATTCCTCCGGCATTAAAATCCTGTGGAACTATGAAATTTTTGCTACTGATGTAATAAAAATCGTTTTTCGAATCAAATTCTTTGGAAATATCATCATCTGATCCGAAATCTTTTTTACCCGCCGGGCCGGTATCCGAATGGTAATGTCGGGCTACGTGATTGGGTATAAAGTCAATGATCGCTTTTAAACCGACGGCATGGGTCCGTATAATCATATCATTAAATTCAGTCAGTCGATTTTTTACATCAACCGCAAGATCAGGATCCACATCGTAATAATCTTTAATGGCGTAAGGTGAACCTGCCCTTCCTTTTATAACATCAGGATCATCCATCTTTATGTTTTTGGATGTGTAATCGGTCATAGTTGCATGTTCAAGAACGCCCGTATACCAAACATGCGTAATTCCCAAATCTTTTAGTTGATCAAGAGCTACATCAGTTATGTCATTAAATTTCCCTGATCCATTTTCTTCTATAGAGCCAAATTGCTTATTGGTTTGATTTTTATTGCCAAAAAGACGAAGCATCATCTGGTAAACAACCAGTTTGTTGTCTGTAACCTCAAGTGTATTTTTTGAATCCATAACTGCAGGAATTTTATTTTTTGTGGAGCAATCAATTCCCAATGCGGTAATTATAGCTATAAAGCTGCTGGTTTTAACATTACTACTCCTGTGATAAGGGATAAATGATCAACTCACCTATAACAACATGGCCAAGTGCGAATAAAATGTAACTTACCGCAGCGGCAATATCTTCCGGGTTTAACCCATGGTAATTCAAGTTTGCTCCTGGCTGACGCTCATCAAAAATGATTCTACTTTTCCGGGATAAACAATATTAACATTAACATTAAATTCTGATACTTCTTTTCTTAAAGCGGATGTAAAAGCATACTGAGCATATTTACTGGCGTAATACATAGCACCATTTGCAGAATGTTCGCTTCCAAACATCAGAAGCAATGCCAATTACATAGTCACTTTATTTTGGAGCTCCGTATGGCGCTTCTATCATTTCGTTTGGGCCAATATCGTAACATTTATTGTAAACAAACACTTCCGCAGATGTTAGAGATTGATTGGTTATGATGACTGAACCCCTGGTAATCTTTATATTAAAAACACACCCGCGAAAGCTGATGTTAAATGCAAAAGATATCCATTTCTCCGGTAAAAAAGGACTGAACGTTAACGTTCCGTTTCTGATTCTCATTCCTGCAAAACCTTCTACAACGCTCATCCAGGTACCGGCCATTGACGTAATGTGGCAACCATCTTCCGTATCATTGTTATAATCGTCCAGATCCAGGCGTGCTGTTCGCAGGTAAAACTCGTACGCCTTATCACCGTGGCCTAACTTTGCTGCAAGGATGCAATGTACGCAGGGCGATAAGGAACTTTCGTGAACCGTACGGGGCTCATAAAAATTGTAGTTTCTGGCTAAGGTTTCAATATTAAATTCATCTTCAAAAAAATAAAGCCCCTGTAAAACATCTGCCTGCTTAATGTAACATGAGCGTAAGATTCTGTCCCAGCTCCACTTCTGGTTTAAGGGCCGGTCTGTTGCTGCCAGGTCTTTTACCAGTGTTTGTTCTTTATCAAGATATCCATCCTGCTGAAGAAAGATTCCAAACTCCTTATCTTCAGGAAGATAAAGATGATCAATAATGTTTTGCCAGTGATTCGTTTCTTCCTTATAATTAAACTCAACCTTGGAAAGAAGCTGCTTAAATATTACAGAATCTGCTTTTTCAACCGTACTTAAGGCTTCAATAGTATACCCTAAGCACCAGTTCGCCATCTTACTGGTATACCAGTTGTTATTTACATTGTTTTCGTACTCATTCGGACCGGTAACACCCAGCATAACATACTGCCGGCGGTTGTCGCTCCAGGTAATTCGCTGTGCCCAGAACCTGGAAATGGCAATTAAAACCTCCAGCCCGTATTCCTGCAAATACGCACCATCGCCTGTGTAGCGGATGTAGTTAAAAATTGCGAAAGCAATCGCACCGTTCCTGTGAATTTCCTCAAAGGTGATCTCCCATTCGTTATGGCATTCTTCACCGTTCATAGTCACCATGGGATATAACGCGGCGCCATTTTTAAAGCCAAGTTTCGCGGCATTTTCTATCGCTTTCGCAAGATGATTATAACGATAAATTAACAGGTTTTTTGTAACCTGCGCATCGGCTGTAGCCAGATAAAACGGAACGCAATAAGCTTCGGTGTCCCAGTAAGTTGAGCCTCCGTATTTTTCACCAGTAAAACCTTTTGGGCCGATATTCAGACGGGCATCTTGACCAGTATAAGTTTGATTGAGCTGAAAAATGTTAAACCTAATAGCTTGCTGGGCAGAAACATCGCCATCAATTACTATATCGCCATACTCCCATTTTTTGGCCCATGCATCAGCCTGTTCTTTACGCATCGCATCAAATCCTTTTAAAGCGATTTTTTCAATCACATTTTTACAATTCTTAAGAAGGTGTTCTTTGGGATGATTTTCAGAAGAAAGGTTTGCAGCATATTTGTATATCTCCAGCGTTTGATTGATGACAACAGGAACAAGAATATCAAAGCCACAATATTTTTTTTTCTCTACTGATTTTGAAATAAATTTAATCTTATCTCCGTTTAAAAAAAGATCCACTTTCATACCGGTACAAACTTCAAACCCTGTTTTTTTGGTTTTTAACGTGAGAAAACCGGTATCATGCCCGGTTTCCTTTTGCACTTCATCCCAAAATTTTTCATCGTAATTGGAGTCCTGATTTTTTACATCGCCATCAATAAAAGGTGTGATAGAAATTATACCGTCAAAATTAAGGGCTTTGATGCTGTAGCGGATTGCACCCGCCTCATCATCAGCCAAGCTGCAAAAGCGGAGCGAATTTACTTGTACCTGTTTTCCGTTTTTAAGCTCTCCTGTAAATGACCTTTGTAAAATACCTTCACGCATGTTTAAAACACGGCGAAAATTTGTTACAGTACACGTATTCAGATCGAGAGTTTCGTTGTCTATCCGGATATTGATACCAATCCAATTTGCTGCGTTTAATACTTTGGCGAAATATTCCGGATAACCGTTTTTCCACCAGCCAACCCTGGTCTTATCAGGATAATAAACCCCGGCAATGTAATTTCCGGGCAGAGTTTCGCCTGTATAAGTTTCTTCAAAATTAGCCCTTTGGCCCATGCGGCCATTCCCAAGACTAAAAATACTTTCTGATATTTTATTTAAGGCAGGATCAAATCCTTCTTCAATGATGCTCCACTCATCTGTTTTAATGTAATTTTTCATAAGCCTCAACCCAAGTCCGCTCTCCAAAAGAGAGGGATTGTGGAGTTATAAATCTCTTAATTTTTGAATATTCATTTCGTGCAAACCAGATATAACCAGATCTGCAGCAGCTAATGCTTTAGTAGAACCGATGCCCACTACTTTCATTCCACCCGCTTTCGCAGCTTCAACCCCGGCAAACGCATCTTCAAATACCACACATGACGCAGGACTAACCTGAAGCATTTCAGCACCTTTTAAAAATACCTGCGGATCCGGCTTCGATTCCGTAACCACATTCCCATCAACAACCGCATTAAAGTAACGGATTAGTTCAACTTTATTTAAAATTATCCCGGCATTTTTACTTGCCGAGCCCAATGCTATTTTGTATCCTGCCGCTTTTAACTCTTGTAGAAGTCGCAATGCGCCGGGTAAAACATCTACTGGCGTCATCCCACTAATCATCTCTACATACCAGGTATTCTTTAATTGGGCAAGTTCCTGTTTTTCATAAGAGGTTTTAAAAACCTTTCCCCAATCTAGAATGAGTTCTAAAGATTCTTTTCTGTTAATGCCTTTCAGTTTTTCGTTATCCTGTATCGTAAAATCAAAATTTAACCGATTGGCTAATTTCTTCCAGGCCCGGTAATGGAAACCTGCGGTATCAACTAATACACCGTCGAGATCAAAAATGCAGGCTTTAATATCTGCCATGTTAGTTTAAAGGTTTGGAATGTGGCCACTTTTAGAGAACTATTTTTTCTTTGGGACGCAAAACTAAGAAAATCACTCCTTTTATTTACCCGAATAGGGTTCAGAAAAAAAAGCCCTGTTCCGAGTTCAGAACAGGGCTTATTTACATTATACTTTACTGATTAAAAGTAAACCCTACGTAATACATAGCCCCAATTGCCGGGTTTCCATAAGAAGTTGTGTAGTAATTATTTAACAGGTTAGAAGCACCAATTTTAATCATTGACTTAACAGAAGGGATTTTTAGGTTTACTTGTCCGTCTAAAGTACCATACGCTGAAACGGTACCTGCGGCAAATGAAGAATTCCAGAAAAATTTATCCTGCCAGCGGTAATTTACGTTAAAAGCAAGGTTTTTAGCAATTTCCCTGTTCCCCAGCCCCAAGTTATAACGGATTTTAGGCGTGTTAAAATCGTTGATGTAATTAGCTGGCAGATTGCCAATTTGATTATAGGAAACGTTTCCGGTTAAATTAAACTTACCGATTACGTAATCCATTCCAAATGCGGCACCGTACGAGGTAACTTCACCTTCTGCGTTAACCGGCACGCCAAATTTGGTAAATGCTGTCCGGGTTGCATTGGCTTGGTATACTTCTACTGCTGTGATAAAGTTTTTGTACATGTTATAATAACCATACGCATCGATCAAAACATTTGGGCCTAATAAACCTTTGTATCCCAACTCGTAAGCCTGAACACTTTCTGGCTGAACCCCTACAGGATTGAAAGTATACGTTTGCAACAATGCCGGATTTGGAGCTCCTGCGGAAGCAGAAGCAAGGAAACTGCGGTAACTAACATCAGTAAACGCCTTATTATTGTAAAGGTCAAATTTCCCGACAAGCTCTGGTATGCCACCAATTAAACGGGTACTACCGCCTCCTACAGAAAGGTTAATGTATTGATTTTGCGTGGTCGGATTTCGATAACCTGTTTGATAGGAAAGCCGGATGTTATTATTAGGAGCTACAGTAAACACACCAGTTAGCCTTGGTGTAAAGCGGCCATCAAAGTTGGTACTCTTATCATAACGGCCAGAAAATGTAAGTTTAAATTTATCATCAAAAAATTTCTTGCCGATGGTACCAAAAGCACCATATTCATTAATGTTGATCTCACGGTTCAGATCGTCAAAAATAGTTCCACCCGAATTCAGATCATAAATGCGGTAAGAAGCACCCAACTGAAGTTCGACAACATTGTTAAAGGCATTTGAAAAATTGTACAAACCTTCATAGTGATATAAATTTGTTTTATCATCAAACCTGGCTCCTAAACCGGTTGTACTGCTGATGTTGGTGTTAATAATTTTATCTTTTGCTTTTTCGTAAGCCGGTGTTCCGGGAAGATATCGGCCCTGATCGGCGGCGTTCCGGGCAAACTGATGTGCCTGCGCATCAGGGGCACCAGTTGCCCTGGCTCCAACATAGTTACCTACATATTGCGGAAACCAGGTTGTCGATGCTTTTGAAGTTTCATTAATATAACTTCCAAGAATAGAAGAAATATAAGAATCACCGGAATTCTCACGTGTGGTATATCCCCTCAGCATAAAATCGCGTCCTCTTAATTCAAGTTTATACTGGCCAATGCTGAAGTTTCGTAAAGAGTAACGGTCTGATCCGGTGTAAACCGAAGTACCTAATCCCCAGTTTGCCTGTGCAATCGCCTCAATATTATTATTAAATTTATAATGTAAGGAATTGGAGGTTTTAAAAGATTTTGTATCGTAATCAACCAGGTTGTTTTCCGCATACCCGGTTCTGGAAACCGCCTGATCCGGAATTAATCCAGCCCGCAAACCAATGTTAAATGGAAGAACGTTTTGGATAGCAGGCCTTAAAGCAGCAGGAAAACTTCCGAGAAAACCGCCTATCTGGGCTGGCGTGGCTGTTACCGGCAAACTTGCGTTGATGACCGCGATAATATCCGGAATAAGCCCACCGGTTGCGGCGGCCACACCTGCTCTGGTCGCATTTTGAACCGCGTTAGCTACGTTACGCATATTTGAATTTACTTCATCCCCATAGGAATTTATACCGTCAAAATTCGGATCAGAACTCCTGTCACCTTCTTTGACACTTCTGCTTATCCGGTCGAAATTATTAAAATTACCTGCCTGCCAGTCTCTGGCCTGCAAAAAAGAAACGTTTGTTTTAAAAGCGAATTTATTGTTCCAGGCTTTTGCATAACGGAAAGCAACATCTTCAAATGTTTGGCTGTTTTGCAAAGGGTCATTCAAATGATTGAGGCCTGATTTAATCTGGAACGCTATACCCTGATTGGTAAACGGGCTTTTTGACGTTAATAGCATTGTACCGTTAATGCCGCCCGCACCATATAATGCAGAGGAAGCTCCGGGAAGTAATTCTACGTTATCCAGATCAAGCTCGGTGATTCCTACTACGTTGCCTACAGAAAAATTTAAACCCGGCGCCTGGTTATCCATTCCATCAACTAACTGGTTAAAACGTGTATTCCCGTTGGAGTTGAAACCACGGGTGTTTACCGATTTAAAAGTTAAACTCTGCGCACTCATTTCCACACCTTTCAAATTGGCTAAAGCATCATAAAAAGTAGGTGCAGCTGTTTCTCGTATGGCTGCCGCTCCAACACGTTCAATAGACACCGGAGATTCCAAAATTCGCTCAGGTGTACGAGAAGCAGCAATAACAACCTCCTGGCCCAGTATTGCCTGGCTTTCTAAAGGTATATTTAAATTAATTGCTGATCCGGTAATCGTTTGTTCAAAGGGTTTGTAACCCAAATAACTTACAATAATCGCGAATGGTGTTGATTCTGATGTTGTTAAAGAAAAGCGGCCCTTTTCGTTAGTTGAGGTTCCTATTGATTTTCCTTTAACTGAGATAGCAACACCAGCTAATGTTTCTTTAGTTGTCATGTCTGTAACAGTTCCGGAGATGGTTACGCTTTGAGCGAAAGCCATTGTACTGATTAACACGACAATGGCCAGGCTACTGGCAAGTCGGGTAAAAAATTTTAGGTTCATAAAGTTATGTTTTAGGTTTGAAATATGACCTGCCTGAAATTTAGGTGTAATTTTTTAAATATTAAAGCAAATATTTAATAATTTTCATCCAGATTATGATAAGAATGCAAACAGTTAAATTTTTAAAAGGTTATTTCTCATTTACTTAAAAAAATGGTAAAAAATTTAACCTGCTCATTTTCCAAATTTCTATTGCCAACACTTTTAATTTATTCTAAACTTGCTGTATGGTTGTATTCTTAAAATCAGGAATTACGTGTTTAATAGGGTTAACGCTTGTATTAGTCCTTAATATCAAATTAGGAAACGTTCCTCCATTAGGTAAATTTTTAGATCCTTTTCATGGGTTTTGGAAAAATGCTGAAAGCAGAAACATCGAAAAAGTGATGGATATTAAGTTGGAAGGATTAGAAGGGAAAGTAAGCATTCGGTTTGACGAGCAAAGAATCCCCCATATTTTTGCGGACAATGACCATGATGTTTATTTTGCCCAGGGCTATATTACCGCCAGGGACAGATTATGGCAGATGGATTTCCAAACCCGCTTTGCTTCAGGCCGTTTATCAGAAGTGGTTGGCCCCAAAGCAATAGAGCTTGATCAATATCAACGCCGGATGGGGATGATGTATGGTGCGGAAAATATGATTAAAGGTATGCTGAAGGACCCCCAAATGACGGCTGTAATGAACGCTTACGCGGAAGGTATAAATGCATATATTAAGTCGCTCAGTGCTGAGGATTACCCAATAGAATTTAAAATTCTGGATTATAAACCTGAAGAATGGAAAATAATTAACTCGGCGTTACTCCTAAAACTTATGTCGGCAACCCTTTCGGGAGGTTCCAATGAATTTTATTTAAGCAATATACTCAATGAGTACGGTCCTGAAATTACCAAAGACCTATTTCCTGATTCGCCTTATCGCGAAGATCCGGTAATCCCTAAAGGAACTAAATGGGATTTTAAACCATCAATAATTCCTAAAAGCTCAACACCTCAAGCTATTTCTGAAAAGAAAAATATTACGACAAAGGAAAAAGTTGATGGAATCGGGAGCAATAATTGGGCTGTAGCCGGATCTAAAACAGCAACCGGTTATCCGCTTTTAGCGAATGATCCGCATTTAGATCTAAGCTTACCTTCAATATGGTATCAAATTCAACTGACAACCGGAAATTCGAATGTATATGGAGTTTCTTTACCCGGAGCCCCGGCAGTTATTATCGGTTTTAATAAAGATATTGCCTGGGGAGTTACTAATGTTGACGCAGACGTTTTAGACTGGTATAAAATAAAATTCAGGGATAGCGTTTTTGAAGAATATTGGTATAACAATACCTGGAAAAAAACTAAAAAGCGGATTGAAACTATTTTAGTAAGAGGTGCCAAAACGGTAACGGATACGGTGATATACACGCATCACGGGCCTGTGGTTTATACAGAGGGGCAGAAACCGGTAGATTTTACCAAGGCCAATAACATTCCGGAAGGCCATGCGCTGCGTTGGATCGCCCATGATCCATCAAATGAATTTAGGGCCATCTATTTACTTAACCGCAGTAAAAACCACACCGATTATAAAAAGGCGATCACCTATTTTTCTGCGCCGGCCCAAAATTTTATTTTCGCTAGCGCAGAAAATGATATCGCCATTACGCCCAACGGATATTTCCCTTTAAAATATAAAACCCAGGGGAAATTTATACTGGACGGTTCCCTTGCTTCCGATGATTGGCATGGACGGATTCCGGCAGAACAAAACCCAACTGTTAAAAATCCGGCACGCGGTTTTGTAAGCTCAGCCAATCAATCATCCACAGATAAAACCTACCCTTATTATATAAACTGGGAGTTTGCCCCTTATGATCGGGCACACCGTATAAACAATCGTTTAACAGTTATGACCAAAGCAACAGTTGACAGTATGCGAAATTTACAGAATGATAATTACAGCATGCTTGCCCAGAATATCCGGTTAAACCTGATCGAATCTTTAGATACACAAAAACTCAATGCTTCTCAAACAGAAGCGCTTGAGGTTGTTAAAAACTGGAATAATTTTTTTAATGCCAACGAGATTGGCGCCAGTATTTTCGAGATCTGGAGGAAGTTGGTTGAAAAAAATATTTGGTCAGATGAATTTACCAAAAAAGATCTGCCGATGCGGTATCCTTCGCGTGACAGGCTGGTTGAAATGTTACTGAACGAGCCAAACGCCCGCTGGTACGATAATATAAATACCAGGCAAAGGGAAAATAAAAAAGACATTATACAACTTAGTTTCATTGCCACTGTGGATAGTTTGACTGAGAAATTTGGACCTATATCTGATCAGTGGAAATGGGGAAATGTAAAACATAGTTACGTTCCGCATCTAGCAAAAATTGCAGGTTTTAATTCTAAGTTTTTGAATAACGGAGGTTCAAAAACTTCTGTTAACGCCATGAACGAAACAAACGGCCCTTCCTGGCGTATGGTAGTGGCTCTTGGAAAAAACGTAAAAGGTTACGGGGTTTTTCCGGGCGGCGAATCCGGTAATCCGGGTAGTTTTTATTATGACGACATGATCAACACCTGGACCGAAGGAAAACTCAATGAGTTGTTATTCTTAAAATCTAAAAACGAAAAATCCCCGCGAATTATACAAGCATGGGAATTGGGCAAATAATTTCAGCTAATCGTATCAGAGGAAATAAATGTAAATCTTACAAAATCTTTTAGCATATGCGTTTGTTCCTGCTTTCGATCTAATTAAAACCACCCATTCTTGTCTATCTTCGTTTCATGTCGCTTTTCAAAATTAAAGACCGCATTGAGGAGCTTGTAAAAGAGCTTAAACAACATAACTACAATTATTATGTGCTGGCACAGCCGCTAATCTCTGATTTTGAGTTCGACAAAAAACTTAAGGAACTGGAAGAACTGGAGAAACAATATCCAGAGTACCAGAACGAAGATTCGCCAACCCAGAAAGTTGGTGGTGACATAACAAAAGTTTTTGAAACAGTAAACCATAAATGGCCCATGCTCTCTTTGGGAAATACGTATAACGGGCAGGATCTAAAAGATTTTGACGAACGTATTCGCAAAGCCATTGGTACTCATTTTGAGTATGTATGCGAACTTAAATTTGACGGCCTTTCCTTAAGTCTTACCTACCAAAATGGCAAGTTATTACGAGCTGTAACCCGGGGTGACGGATATCGTGGTGATGATGTAACCACAAATGCCCGTACCATTCATTCTATACCAAAAATACTTAAGGATAACGGTTTCCCGGATCAGTTTGAAATTCGGGGCGAAGTATTTATGCACAGGCCCGCCTTTGATAAACTAAACAAAGAACGCATTGAAAACGATGAATTACCCTATGCCAACCCAAGAAATTTTGCCTCCGGTACTTTAAAAATGCAAGACTCCTCGGAGGTGGCCCGCCGTCCGCTAGATTGCTTTATGTATTTTCTGTATACCGATAAAAAACTTTTTAATTCACACTGGGAAAGTCTTGAAGCAATTACTAAATGGGGGTTTCACGTTTGCCAGTACAATAAACTATGTAGCAATCTGGATGAAGTGCTGGAATTTATTCGTTACTGGGAAGAAAACCGCTTTAACCTTAGTTATGATATAGACGGCATTGTGATTAAGGTAAATAGCTATGCCCAGCAGGAAGAGCTTGGCTTTACAGCTAAATCACCGCGGTGGGCTATAGCTTATAAATACAAAGCACAGGAAGTTGAAACTGTATTAGAAAAGGTTAGCTACCAGGTTGGCCGTACAGGTGCTGTTACCCCGGTTGCGAACTTAAAACCTGTTTTGCTTGCAGGAACGGTGGTTAAACGTGCGACTTTACATAATGCAAATGAAATAAAACGGCTTGATCTGCATATTAATGATGTTGTTTTAGTTGAAAAAGGAGGCGAAATAATTCCTAAGATCATTGCTGTAAATACACTTAAACGGGCTTTGAATGCCCAAAAAGTAATGTATCCCGTGGTTTGCCCGGAATGCAGCACTCATCTGATCAGGCGGGAGGGGGAAGCTGTATATTATTGTCCAAACGATGAAGAATGCCCGCCTCAGATCATGGGAAAAATACAGCATTTCATCAGCCGTAAGGCGATGAACATAGATGGATTAGGTTCTGAAACAATTGAAACTTTTTACAGAAAAGGATTGGTCAGGCATATAAGTGATCTGTATATCCTCCACCAAAAAAGTGATATGCTTAAAAAGCTGGACCGGTTTGGCGAACGCTCAATCAGCAATATGCTGGACGGTATTGAAAAATCAAAGCAGATGCCATTTGATAAGGTATTATTCGGGTTGGGAATCCGGTTTGTTGGGGCAACAGTTGCCAAAAAAATTACTTCGCACTTTAAAAACATTGATAGCCTGATAAATTCTGGTTTTGAAGAACTAATTTCTGTGGACGAAATCGGCAATCGAATCGCTGAGAGTTTACTTGCCTATTTTAAGGATATAAAGCATCTGGAGCAAATTGATAAACTGCGAAATTATGGTTTACAATTTGAGGCCGAGGAAAATAAAATTGAGCTGAAAAGCAATAAACTTGAAGGTAAATCCTTTATTATTTCAGGAACTTTTTCAAATTACAGCCGTGAGGAATTAAAAGACCTTATAGAAGCCAATAATGGGAAAATTTTAAGCAGTATTTCAGCTAAACTGGATTTTTTGGTTGCCGGGGAAAATATGGGACCGGCTAAACTGGATAAAGCCAAAAAGTTAAATATTCCTTTAATTTCTGATGAAGAACTGATTGGCCTGATCAAATAATTATATTCGCAAAAAGATTTTTAAATCAAAAATTTAAATAATCTGTCAACTGGCAACTAATCAACTAAATACCCAATGAACAAATTCCACGGAACCGGTGTTGCCCTCGTTACTCCTTTTAATACGGATGGTTCTGTCGCTTTTAACAAATTACAAAAACTTATTGACCATACCATTAACGGAGGTGTAGATTATCTTGTTTCTTTAGGAACAACCGGTGAAACGGCTACGTTAAGTATAATTGAGAGAACAGAAGTATGGAATTTTACGTCCGAAGCTGTCGCCGGCAGAATACCGTTAGTAGCCGGAGTTGGTGGAAATAATACCAGCGAACTGACCCAACAGGTAAAAAATATGAACGGCAATCAGTTTGATGCGATCCTTTCCGTAAGCCCGTATTACAATAAACCTACGCAGGAAGGCATATATCAACATTATAAAGCAGTTTCTGAAGCTTCTGACCTTCCACTTATTCTTTATAATGTTCCGGGGCGTACCGGAAGTAACATTGCCTCTGAAACGACCTTGCGTTTGGCCCATGATTTTAAAAATATTATTGGGATTAAGGAAGCTTCCGGAGATTTTGATCAGTTTAATAAAATCATGAAAGACAAACCAGCGGATTTTCTGTTTATATCAGGAGACGATCCGATTGCTTTACAGATGATCTCTATGGGAGCGGTAGGAATTATTTCGGTTATTGGAAATGCTTTTCCTTCTATACTTTCTAAGATGATACAAATGTGCCTGGATGGAAATTTTAGCGAAGCACGGTTTTCACATTACAGTTTAATAGAGGTAACCCGTCATATTTTTGCTGAGGGGAATCCTGCGGGAGTAAAAGCTACTTTAAAATTATTGGGCATTTGCGGAGACACTGTCCGTTTACCGCTTGTAAACATCACTGAAGAAACGTTTGAAAGCATCGCTCAGGAATTAAATAAGCTAAATCTGATATAGATTCAGGAGCTGAGTGCTGTTTACAAAAGCGATTTATTTAAAATTGAAAAAGCCCGATGTAGGGTTACAACGGGCTTGTTATGGTCAAGTAAAATTACTTTTTCTTGGCTAGTTTCTCAGCTTCTTTATTTTTAGTATCCTGAACTTCAAGACGAATAGCCTGGGCTAAATTTTTCAAGTCTTGCATTCCTTTTCTTACACGTGTACCCGCAGCGCTATTGGCTTTGTTATAGAATTTGTCAGCATCTGCTTCCAACGATTCGATCAGGTTTTTTGCTTCAGTAAATTTTTTCATTTTTTTAAACTCCTTTTAGTTTTGTGAGGGTTAGTAATTGGTATTATATTACTAATGTAGAATGTTTTTCTCGTAAAACGAATTTTTGAAAAATAAAAATCAGCGTTTTAAAGGGTTTTTATCCACATTTTAACAATCATTACGCAAAAAGAATGGAAAGGTTACCTGTAAAAGTGGCATTACAGATAGTATAGGCATTTTTTAAACTATAAAAGCCCTTCAGAACATCTGAAGAGCTATTTTAAATTCTGTTAAATTCAGGCGGTAGCCAGCTTGTTTTCCTTATATAATCCGTTTTTAAGCTTTTCTCCAACTTCGCTAAAAGCACTAAGGGTACGCTCAACATCTTCTAATGTATGCATGGCTGTCGGAATTAATCGTAGCATAATTAAACCACGAGGTATAACGGGGTATAATACAATTGAACAAAAAATAGAATAGTTTTCTCTTAGATCCATCGTAATTGCTGTT
Organism: Pedobacter sp.; assembly: GCA_014378705.1. Taxonomy (GTDB): domain Bacteria; phylum Bacteroidota; class Bacteroidia; order Sphingobacteriales; family Sphingobacteriaceae; genus Daejeonella. The sequence goes on from JACMND010000079.1 coordinate 28,828, forward strand.
GCTTCTGCCAGTTCTCCCTTAAAGAAAACAGGTGTCACCATCGTGTTCGTAATTCCAATATCAAAACCGCGTTCTTTTAAACCTTTTTGAAGTGACAGAGCTATTTCCCAGAGTTTTTCTCTAAATTTTGGGTTTCCTTTTAAAAGTTCCAATCTTTTCCTCAATCCTAAAACCATCGGCATTGGTAAGGATTTTGCAAATGTTTGGGAACGCATGTTATATCTTAAAAAATTCGTAATCTCTTCTGTAGAGGCTATAAATGCACCTATCCCTGCCATTGATTTAGCGAATGTTCCAAAATAGATATCTACCCCATCAATAGAATCCTGTGCTTCATGTGTTCCTGCGCCTGTTGCACCCATCGTACCAAAACCGTGGGCATCATCTACAAGCAATCGAAATTTAAACTTATCCCTTAGGGTTGTAATTTCCTTGAGCTTACCCTGCGCACCCGACATGCCGAATACACCTTCTGTAATTACCAAAATAGCCCCACCGGTATTTTCTACCCATCGGGTTGCTCTTTCAAGTTGCTTTTCCAGGTTTTCAATGTTGTTGTGGGAGTAAACAAATCTTTTGCCCTGATGAAGGCGAACTCCGTCTATAATACAGGCATGTGATTCGGCATCATATACAATTACATCATGACGGTCAACCAAGGCATCAATAGCTGACATAATTCCCTGATAACCATAATTTAACAAAAAAGCATCCTGTTTTCCAACAAATTCCGCAAGATCCTTTTCCAAAGCCTCATGGTGATTTGAATTACCAGACATCATGCGGGCACCCATCGGATAAGCCATGCCATAGTCGCGGGCTGCCTGTGCGTCGGCTTCACGAACTTCCGGATGATTGGCCAGGCCCAAATAATTATTAAGGCTCCACACTAAGTGATCCTTGCCCCTGAACTTCATATGCGGTGAAATTTCACCTTCTAGTTTTGGAAAAGCAAAATATCCATGAGCCATCTTTTGATGCTGGCCTAATGGTCCCATATTTTTCGAAATTTTATCAAATAAATCCAATGATGTAATGTTTAAGTATAAGTATATCCAATTGGACAAAGTTAGTTCTTAGAGTTCTGAAATTCAACATTCAACCAAACCAAATTTTAAAAGATTTAAATACTGCTTCACGTTAACGTTAAAAGCCTTTATCTGCATGGCAAATAAAGGCTTTTAATACATTTATAGACTATTAGTCTACGTTATCGTGAAGGAAAGAATTATTAGGTCTTATTCCGTCTTCGGGCGATAAGGTGAATCTGGACACCTGTGATTCTGATGAATGCGGAACCTGAGGCAAAGACATTTGCTTGCGTTTATAAGCGGGTTCGTTTTCCAATTCCTGCAAACCGTTACTTGTGCGCAATTTCATGCTCAAATCCTTTAGGCGGAGAATACGCTCCTTTGATTTTCGCAATTGCTCTTCAATAGACTCATCCGTTTTATTTTCATCCGGATTGGTTTGCGCAACTTTTACTTCCGGCTCTTGCACCTCTTGAGAAACAATCTGCTGATTGCCTGCATTCTCGGTATTTTCGACTTGCATAACCTGAAAATCGGAATCTTGCACCTGTTCAGCAACGTCATCGTTTTCCGTTAATGTATGTCGGATGATTTCTTCTGTTTTACCAGACGACTGCTTATTTTCTTCAGAAGGTTTGGAATTCTGGAAATATCCTGCAAACAGATCGACCTGTTTTTCTTCCTTCATCTTCATAACAGGTTCTAAAGATTCCTCTTCTTTTTTAATTTCAATAAAAGTATTGGTATTTATCGGCCTTATTAAAGGAGCGTTATCGGGGGTTAACATAGAAACTTTACGCTGCTGGTTCTTTTCTACCTGCCGTTCTTCCATAGTTTGGAAGCCTGTGGCAATAATTGTAACCGATATTTTTTCACCAAGTGATTCATCAAAGCAATTACCCCAGATCAGATCAGCAGCTAAACCTGCTTTTTCCTGAATGTAATCGGTAATCACACTAACCTCATCCATGGTAACCTCCTTAGAGCCGGAACTTATGTTTAAGAGTATATACCGGGCACCTTCAATCTCATTATCCTTCAATAATGGTGACGCAAGCGCACCTTTAACAGCTTCAAGAGAACGATTCTCACCCTCTGAAGCAAAGCTGCCCATGATGGCCACACCACTTTCTTTCATCACGGTGCGAACATCTTTGAAATCAACATTCATATAACCCGGAATGGTTATAATTTCAGCAATTCCTTTTGCCGCGGTTGTTAAGATGTTATCAGCCTGTGCAAAGGCGGACCCAAGTGTTAAATTTCCAAAAATCTCACGCAAACGGTCATTGGATATCACCAGGTATGAATCCACATACTTTTTAAACTCATCCAGGCCCTCTTCTGCCTGAATCTTCCGGCGTTTACCTTCAAAAGAAAATGGTGTAGTAATAATTCCTACAGTTAGAATATCCATTTCTTTAGCTGCTTTCGCGATAATCGGGCTCGCCCCTGTGCCGGTTCCTCCACCCATTCCGGCGGTTATAAAAAGCATCTTGGTATTTGTACCAAGCATTTGCTTGATATCCTCAATATTTTCAATAGCTGAATTTTTACCAACTTCGGGAATTGACCCCGCACCCATACCTTCAGTCAGACTGGCGCCCAACTGGACTTTATTGGGTATCGGACTAAGCTCTAAAGCCTGAGCATCCGTATTACAAATTATAAAATCAACACCGGTAATTCCCTGACGGTACATATGGTTTACGGCATTCCCACCGCCTCCACCAACACCAATCACTTTAATGATTGATGATTTTTCTTTAAGCATTTCAAACTGCATAGCCTTATTAATCAGTTAGGTAAATAAGAACTGGCTGCTGACAGTCCTTGTTGTAATATTAATTAATTTTCCACAAGACTTATTAACACTTGTGGATTATGTTGAGAAGTTAAGTAATGTTGAGAATTATCGCAGATAGTCCTCATCTTTTATATCGTCTTTAATAAATTTTGCACCAGTTTGTAGTAACCTGTCAAATAATCCAAAAGCTTTTCTGGCTTTTTCGGCAGGTATCAGTTTTTCAACGATCATACTAGTATTTTTACTTGTTAATAATTGTTGTTCTCCTTTCTGAATTCCTTTTATCAGCAAACCAATACCTGTTGCAAACAGCGGACTTTTTAATTCATCATAAATGTTTTTAGGGAGAAGTTCGTTTTTTGCAAGGTGCTCATTGGGATATCCTACCCTACAATCAAGCCCTGTAACAAATTCAACCAACTGAGGTAAATGTTTAAGCTGTGCCCCCCCACCAGTTATCACTATACCGGCTATAAGTCTTTTTTCGTAGCCGGATGATTTAATTTCGTAGTAAACATGTTCAATAATTTCTTCCATTCTTGCTTGGATAACATAAGCGAGATTTTTTACTGAGATCTCTTTATGCTCACGTCCACGCAAACCGGGAACGCATATAATCTCATTGTCTTTGTTCTCATCTGCTAACGCAGAACCAAAGCGGGTTTTTAAAGATTCGGCCTGGTTACGCATTACCGAACACCCTTCGCGAATATCTTCCGTAACGCTATTTCCGCCGAAAGGAATAACAGCCGTATGGCGAATGATTCCTTCATGAAAAATAGCCAGATCGGTAGTACCGCCACCAATATCTACCAAAACTACCCCAGCCTCCTTTTCTTCTTCGCTAAGCACGGATTCTGACGACGCTAAAGGTTCCAAAATTAACTCCTGAGTTTCCAGGCCGGCATTTCCTACGCACTTTAAGATATTTTTTACAGCACTAACATGGCCTGAAATAATGTGGAAATTTGCTTCAAGCCTAACTCCGGCCATCCCAATAGGATCTTTAATTCCCGGCTCATTATCAACTGTAAATTCTTGAGGAAGAACGTGAATAATCTCTTCCCCGGGAGGCATAACCAACTTGAACATATCTTCAATCAGTTTGTCAATGTCCTTATTTTGGATTTCGGTGTTCAAGTCTTTGCGGGTTAAAATCCCGCGATGCTGTAAACTTTTTATGTGCTGGCCGGCAATTCCCACATTAACAATTTTAACATCCACATTGGATTGCGCACCGGCTTCTTCTACTGCCTGCAAAATTCCCTGAACAGTTTTCTGAATATTGGATACTACACCGCGAGATACACCTGCTGACACAGCTTTTCCTATTCCAAGTATTTCAATTTTGCCGTGCTCGCTCCTCCGGCCAACGGTAACGCATATTTTTGTAGTACCGATGTCAAGACCAACAACAATCGGGGAACTTTTTGAGGATGTAGTAATGCTTTTTTCCATGTTAAAACCTTAATTAATGGTTGTGTCCTGAGTTATATTGGATAAACTATCTGTCGGCACCTGAATTATTTTTGCTTTCGGTTCAACTGAAGTCGTTTTAATTGTATCCGGGTTTTTTACGCCGATTACCTGGTTGCTATATTTAATAATAATGGTTTTATAGGTTTTCCAGCCAACCTGAGGGAGGGCTTTTTTATAAAACGTATACAGATTGTTAAATTTTACTTCCAGTGAATCCGCATCACCAAGGATAATATTCTGATTGCCGACCCGCGGCACCATTTCTATATCACTTTTTTGATTCACATATAATTGCTCAATCTGATTATTCCATAAAGTATCCTCAGATATAAAGGCGGCAGTTTTAAAAAGATCTTTGGCAACCCGGCTTTTTAGTGTGTCCACTTTCCCGGTGTAATCTTCATAGATAAGACCATTCGCGATAAGAACATTTGCAGTAAAATTATCAGACATCGGTATTTTATTGCCTTCCCTGTCTACATAAAAATCCAGGTTCGCGGTATTAATTATCCGTAAAATGGGAACTCTCTGGCTAATCTTAACTTTAATGATCCCATCCATATCTGCGTAAACTTTTGCAAAGCGAATAAAGGGATTGGCTTTCAAGCTGGCTTCCAACTTTTGAATGTTGATGTTTTTTAATTTACGTCCCACCAGTTTGCCGCCGTTTGATAACAGGATCTGATCAACTTCAGATCGTTCTATAAAATTTTGGTTGCCCGGAATGATCACCTTTACATCTTTGCACACAAGAGAAGTTTTTTCAGATTCGATAAAGCTCATAAAAACTACCAGTCCACTAAGGCAAACTACCCAGGCAAAAAAAATAAATACTGCTTTCCAGTTTATCCTCTTAAGCATGTTCTAAAATTTCTTTTAACGGGTTCACTAAGGTGCCAATATCCCCGGCACCAACGGTTAACAGCAGTTCTGGCCTTTCTCTCCTTATGTAATTAATGGTTTCCGTTTTGCTGAAAAGGTTTTTATTATTGAGAAGGATCTTTTTCAAAATCATTGAGGAATTAATGCCTTTGATAGGTAGTTCCCTTGCTGGGTAAATTTCAAGCAAGATCAAAACATCTGACATGCCCAAAACTTCGGCAAACCCATTCGCAAAATCACGCGTTCGGCTAAACAAATGAGGCTGAAAAATGGTGGTTAGTTTCTTGTCAGGATATAGGGCTTTTACTGCTTTGATGCAGGCCCTCAGTTCCTCAGGATGATGCGCATAATCGTCAATATAAATTCGTTTTTCAGTTTTAATGATGTACTCAAACCTTCGTTTTACACCTTTAAAATTAGCAAGGGAGGTTTTGATATTTTTAACAGAAATCCCCAATATTAGAGCTACTTCAATAGCCGCTATTGCATTCTCTATATTGTGTAACCCGGGCAAAACAAGCTGAATGTTTTCTATCCGGGTTAATTTATTTTTAAAGTCAAACCAAAACTTTCCACCCTGTACCCGGATATTTTCAGCGTGGATATCTGAATTTTCACTCGCGGAATAGGTTCGTGCGTTTTCAAAACCAAGACCCTTCTTTGTTATTAACTTCCCATCCGGTTTTAACTGGCGGGCAAATAACTTAAAAGATTCTGACAAGTTTGAGGCATCACCATAAATGTCCAGATGATCTGCGTCCATGGATGTTATAATAGCGATATCCGGGTATAAGGTCAGAAAAGAACGGTCGTACTCGTCTGCTTCCACAACAATTGTATTGTTATTTCCTAAAAGAAAATTGCTGTTGTAATTGGTTGCTATCCCACCCAAAAAGGCCGAACAATCATAGCCACTATCTTTTAGCAAATGCGCAATAATGCTGGATGTGGTTGTTTTTCCGTGCGTTCCGGCTACCGCAATAGTAAACATCCCTTTGCTGATCATTCCCAAAACTTCTGATCTCTTTTTAAGATTGAAACCTCCTGATCTGAAGTAATTTAACAACCCAAACTCATCCGGAATGGCGGGTGTATAAATTATAAGGATTTTATTACTACTAATTTTGAACTGATTTGGTATCTGACTCTCAGCATCAGTAAACACAACAGGAATTCCTCCAGCTTGTAAAGCGTCTGTTAAAGGAGTAGGGGTTTTATCATAGCCACAGACATCAGCCCCGCGGTTTTTGAAATACAGAGCAAGCCCGCTCATGCCGATTCCGCCAACACCAATTAAATACACTTTATTAACGTTTTCTAATTCCATTGGTAAAACCACCTAAATAAGCGGCCCGTATTTTTGTTCAACTAGTTTAAATACTTCTCTAGCAATCACTTCATCCGCATCCGGGAAGGCCATCTTTTTAATATTATTAGCAAGCAGGCGGCATTTTCCGGGATTGCCCACCAGGTTTAAAGCCGCATTAACCAGTTCAGAGCCAGCAGACGCATCCGATATCATAATCGCTGCGCCGTTTTTTACCAATGCCAGCGCATTTTGTGTTTGATGATCTTCAGTTACATTGGGAGATGGCACCAGGATAACCGGTTTTCCGATCACACATAACTCTGCAATTGTACCTGCACCAGCACGAGATACAATAACATCCGCGGCAGCGTAGCCTAATTCCATTTTGTGAAGAAATTCCATCACCCTGATGTTGTTGTTTTCCAATCCTTCCAATTTCTCCTTGACAACCCGGAAGTAGTGCTTACCGGTTTGCCAAATTAACTGCACATCCGCATCCAGAATCTTTTTTATCCCCACAAGGAAGCTGTTGTTCAAGGTTCCGGCACCAAGGCTTCCGCCTGTTACCAGAATGGTTTGTTTATGAGGAGATAAGCTTAGCATTTCTGCGGAAGCAAAACGCTTGTTATCGATATTTACCACTTCTTTGCGAATGGGATTACCCGTAAGCATGATTTTGGCAGCCGGGAAAAACTTTTCCATGCCTTCAAAAGCAACGCAAATTCGTTGTGCGTTTTTTCCGAGCCATTTATTGGTAATCCCGGCGAATGAATTCTGCTCCTGTATTAAATACGGAATATCCATCTGGCTTGCGGCCAACAATAAGGGGCCTGAAGCATAACCACCCACACCAATAGCCACATCAGGTTTAAAAGCATTTATAATCGAACGGGCATTTAAAACACTTTTAACCAGTTTATACGGGAGTAAAATATTTTTTAAAATTGATTTTCGTTCAAAGCCCTGAATATCTAAACCAACTATTTTATATCCGGCGGCAGGCACTTTTTCCATTTCCATACGTCCTTTTGCGCCTACAAACAAAATCTCAGTTTCTGGAGCAATCCGCTTCAGGGCATTGGCAATAGCTACTGCCGGGAAAATATGTCCTCCGGTGCCGCCTCCACTAATGATTACCCTGATTGCTCTTTTCATTTTTTTATATTTAATTAAGCCATTTCAGTTATCTCGCCCACAATTACCTTGTCTTTATCCCTGATACTTTTTTCTTTCTTTTCATCAATATCCCGGCTAACGCTTAAAATTATTCCGAATGCGATGCTGGTAAATAAAATAGAAGTACCACCCATACTAACCAGCGGCAGCGGAACCCCTGTTACCGGTCCTAACCCTACGGCCACAGCCATATTGGCAAAAGCCTGGATTGTAAGGCTAAAACTTAACCCCGCAGCTAACAGGGCTCCGAAAGCTTTGGGACTGTCCGTAACAATTAATATACAACGCCACAAAAAGACGAGGTACATTATAACCAGTACAACGCCACCTAACAGACCGTATTCTTCGATAATCAGCGCATAAACAAAATCGGAATACGGATGTGGCAAATAATTTCTCTGGGTACTGTTTCCGGGCCCTTTACCAAACCAGCCACCTGATGCTACCGCAATTTTGGACTGATTGCTTTGGAATAACTTATCCGGATTTGCTTTTTCGGGATGGATGTATGTCTCTATCCTGGAAATGTATGTTTTACGACGTGGTCCCAGTAACACAACTGCTGTGAGCAAAACTAAGCCACCTAAACAAACTATCGCGATTTGCTTAATGCTGATCCGCCCGATGATCAGCAGCAAAATACTTACCCCAAAAAGCATGATGGCCGTTGAAAGATTAGCAAGTGCTATTAAAATAAATATCACGCAAACGGAACCCATTATTGGCAGAAAGGCTTTTTTAACATCTTTAATATTTTCCTGCTTCCGCGTAAGCGTGCGGGCGAGGAAAGTGATCAGGGCCAGTTTAGCTAAATCGGATGTTTGAAATGTTTGATTTATAATTGGAATGGTTACCCAGCGGCTCGCATCATTGATGGTGTTACCAAATACAAGTGTGTAAAGCAATAAGGGGATTGTTACCACCATCAGGATTTTGGATATTCCTGCGTAATAGCGGTAATCCAGCAAATGAGAAAAGTACATCAGGGCAATGCCGCCGATTATAAAAACCAAATGTTTTACAAGGTACTGCTCGCTTCCCACTCCTTTTTTAAAAGCCAGCGTGCCGGTTGCACTGTACACAGCCAGCAGTGACCAGATCGAAAGCAGGATCACGATCAGCCAGATCCAGCGGTCCCCTTTAGTTCTGTTGATTAATCTTAGCATAGCCTTAATCTAAATATTTGCACACCTTTTACTTTTAAAAGCCTTACCCGAACCTTCTCCAAAAGAGAGAAAACTATAACTCCTTTACCGCTTGTTTAAACTGGTTACCACGATCTTCATAATTCTTAAAAAGGTCAAAGCTGGCGCAGGCCGGTGATAGTAAAACAGTATCGCCTTTTTTGGCAAGGTGATAGGCAATTTCTACTGCTTCGCGGGCAGAAAAAGTATTTACAATCACATCCACATCATCTGTAAAAGCATCATGAATTCGTTTATTATCTTTCCCAAGGCAAACAATGCTCTTTACCTTATTTTTTACCAGGTCGCGGAGCATCTCATAATCATTCCCTTTATCTACACCGCCAAGTATCAGCACTACTTGCGAAGGCATGCTTTCAAGCGCATACCAGGTAGAGTTTACGTTGGTTGCTTTTGAATCATTAATAAATTCGATCCCGGAGATGCGTGCTACATGCTCCAGGCGATGTTCTATATTTTTAAAACTGCCCATGCTTTCGCGAATAGTTTCATTGCGCAACTCCAGTACTTTTGCAATAATGCCTGAAGCCATAGAGTTGTAAAGATTATGCTTGCCCTGAAGAGCTAATTCGGTAATTGACATATTAAAAGGTTGTTGATTTGTGTGGTTTAGATTGATGTGTATTTGGGTAGGGTCTGAATAAGCTCCAATTTTAATGGGGCTAACTATTGAAAATGGATAAGATTGGGATAACAACCGGCGAGATTTTAACCCTTCTGAAATTTCTTTATCGTCAGTACAGTAAATAAAAACATCCTGTTCAGTTTGGTTTTGAAGGATACGAAACTTTGAATCGCGGTAATTAGACATTTGATAATCATAACGATCCAGATGGTCAGGCGTTATGTTAAGCAGTACGGCTATGTCGGCCTTAAAATCATACATGTTATCCAGCATGAAACTGCTGATTTCTAAAACATAGTGATCAAAGTTTTTCTGAGCCACTTGGCGGGCAAAACTCTTACCGATGTTACCTGCAAGACCAACATTTAAACCCGCATTTTTTAATATATGATACGTCAGCATGGTGGTCGTTGACTTTCCATTCGATCCGGTGATGCAAATTAGTTTTGCATCAGTGAATCTGGCTGCAAACTCAATCTCAGAAATAACCGCAATCTTCTTTTCCAGCAGTGATTGTATGATCGCGGCTTTAACTGCAATACCAGGGCTCTTTATTACTTCGCCTGCATTTAAAATTAATTCAGCAGTATGTTGATTTTCTTCATATTTAATCCCAGCAGCTTCGAGTTCTGCTTTATATGAATTTGAAATGGGACCGGCATCAGAAACAAAAACTTCATATCCCTGCTTTAAAGCAAGTAAAGCCGCACCTGTTCCGCTTTCTCCAGCACCTAAAATCACGAGCCTGGATCCCACCTTTTCTAAAAGAGAAGGAGCAAGCCTCACCCCGGTCCGCTCCATAGGAGTGGGAGTTGTTGATGATGTGATGTTATCTTCAGTCATCAGTTACCTAAGTTTTAGGGTTACAATAGTTAAAATGGCCAGCATAATGCTAACTATCCAAAAACGGGTTACAATTTTAGATTCGTGGTATCCTTTTTTCTGATAATGATGATGCAGCGGCGCCATCAGAAAAATACGACGTCCTTCACCGTATTTTTTCCTGGTGTACTTAAAGTAAGAAACCTGCAATATCACCGAAAGATTTTCTATGAGAAAAACTCCGCATAGTATTGGAATTAATAATTCTTTACGGATCATAATCGCAAAAGCTGCTATAATTCCTCCGATAGCTAAACTCCCGGTATCTCCCATAAAAACCTGGGCCGGAAAAGAATTATACCATAAAAAACCAACGCAGGCTCCTACAAAAGCACCTGCAAAAATTACCAGTTCGCCCGAGTTAGGGATGTATACAATATTTAAGTATTCTGCAAAAATTACGTTTCCAGAAACATAGGCCAGGATAGCCAGCGTAATCCCGATAATGGCCGACGTTCCGGTTGCCAGCCCATCAATCCCATCGGTCATATTTGCGCCATTGGAAACAGCGGTTACAATAACGATGACAAACAACAGGAAAACCACCAAGGCGTAATCTTCCATATCCTTACCAAATACATCCATTACTTTGGCGTAGTCAAACTCGTTGTTCTTATAAAACGGAACATTGGTAATCGTTGACTTCAGGTCCTGGGTATAATAATATTCGTTGCCACGTTTGTGAACTTCTAAGGGGGCTTCTATGACTGCCGGAAGGGTAACCTGCTCCCGCACCACAATATCCGGATGGAAATACATGGTCCAGCCAATTATTAACGCCAGGCCCACCTGACCCATAATTTTAAATCTACCAGCTAATCCTTCTTTATCCTTCTTAAAAACCTTAATATAATCATCTATAAATCCAATCACACCCATCCAAACCGTAGTTACCAGCATTAAAATAATGTATATGTTTTCCAGCTTGGCAAACAAAAGTGTAGGAACCAAAATCCCGAGAAGAATAATAAGGCCTCCCATGGTAGGTGTTCCCTGCTTTTGCATCTGGCCTTCTAAACCTAAATTTCTTACCGTTTCACCCACCTGTTTGGCATGAAGTATTTTAATCAGCCTACTTCCATAAATGGTAGTTAAAAAAAGTGAGAGAATAACGGCCATCCCTGTACGAAAAGAGATGTACTGAAAAACACCGGCCCCCGGAAAATTATATTGCTGATCAAGATATGTGAAGAGGTAGTATAGCATTAGCTCATCAGATTTAATAGTTCAGACAAAATCTTTTTATCATCAAACTCAAACTTAACCCCTTTAACTTCCTGATATTTTTCATGTCCCTTTCCGGCGAGAACGATAATATCACCAGGTTTGGCCAAATGGCAGGCTGTACGGATGGCTTCTTTACGATCAGTGATAGATAAAGCTTTTCTTTTATTTACAGGTGTAACACCTGCTTCCATATCTCTAATAATGGTCACCGGGTCTTCAGATCTCGGATTATCGGATGTCAAAATTACTTTATCACTCCAATCACAGGCAACCTGCGCCATAACCGGGCGTTTTGTTTTATCCCTATCGCCGCCGCAGCCAATAATCGTTATCACCTGTTCAATTCCTTTGCGGATATCATGAACCGTGCTAAGCACATTCTGAACAGCATCAGGTGTGTGGGCATAGTCTACAATTCCTATAATCCCGTTAGGAGAGGTGATATAATCGAACCTTCCTTCGGCACCGCTTAACCGGCTAAGTGTAGTTAACACTTTACTTTTATCCTGATCAAGCAATAAAGCCGTGCTATAAACTGCAAGTAAATTATAAGCGTTAAACTCGCCTACCATTTTAAACCAAACCTCCTGATCATCAATATTTAAAAGCAATCCGCTAAAATGGTTTTCAATTATCCTTGCATGATAATCAGCAATATTTTTTAAAGCATAGGTTTTTTGATGGGCTCTGGTATTTTGAAGCATAACAAGCCCGTTCTTATCATCAATGTTGGTTAAAGCAAATGATGTCTTGTCCAGACTGTCAAAAAATTTCTTTTTTGCTTTCAGATACGCTGCAAAAGTCTGGTGAAAATCAAGATGATCATGTGTAAGATTACTAAAAACCCCTCCGGCAAAATTTAAACCCTCTATCCGGCCCTGGGCTACCGCATGTGAGCTAACTTCCATAAAGCAATAATCACAGCCGCTTAAAACCATGTCATTTAACATTCTGTTTAAAGCTACCGGATCTGGCGTGGTATGCGTTGCCGCGATAATTACATCATTAATCTGGTTTTGCACGGTTGATAAAAGCCCCGTTTTATATCCAAGTGCACAAAATAACTGGAAAAGAAGCGTGGCAATCGTTGTCTTTCCGTTTGTACCGGTAATGCCAACCAGTTTTAGTTGTGATGAAGGATGATCGAAAAAATTATCAGCCATCAATCCCAAAGCCTTGGCAGAATCCTCTACTTCAACATAAGTAACTCCTTTGCGGATATCAGTTGGAAAATCCTCACAAACTATAACTTCAACACCCCTTTCAATTGCCTGACTAATAAACTGATGTCCATCGGACTGAGTTCCTTTCACCGCGATAAAAGCAGCGCCACCTACCGCTTTTCTGGAATCAAAACACAAATCAGAAACCTGCGATTGTGCATTCCCAACCATCTGCTTGATAGAAACCTTATATAATATATCTTTTAAAAGCTTCATTCCAGTTCCAATTCTATAGATGAACCTTTCCCTACCCGCATGCCACCGGCTAAAGATTGTCTTGTAACTTTTCCCCTGCCTTTAACGGAAGGTTTTAAACCGGAATTACCAACCAGATATAGGGCATCTTTTAATCCCATTCCCATTACATCGGGTACAAATCCCTCATCCTGATGTATTTTACGGGCTATAATCCCTGAACTTGTATCAACGGTATTAATGTACTCAGCCGAAGAAGCGAAAATCTGGTTAATTCCAAATGCTGAGAAAACACTTTTCAACGCGTTTTTATGGCCGGCTTTAGATTCTGGAACCTCGTCCCGTTTAACCGTTTGCAAACCCTTAACGGGATTGTACATCTGCACATCATTGGCGTAAACCATATCGGCAACTTCCCGAAAAACTGGTCCGGCCACCAAAGCAGCATAATACGCTCCAACCGGATTGCTTAACATCACGATCATTGAATATTTAGGATTATCCGCAGGAAAATAGCCGCAAAAAGATGCCTGGTAATTCCTTTTCCCTTTATACCCGAATTTACCATCAGCTATCTGAGCGGTTCCTGTTTTACCCGCGATTTTGTATAAAGGATTTTTAATAATGTCTTTTCCTGTACCTTCTTCCACCACACCTTCCAGCATTCCCTGAAGTTTGCTGATCGTCTCTTCAGAAGCTATTCTTTCTTCCACAACGCGGGCTTCAAAATTTTCAACTGTATTTCCAAAACGCCGTATCTCCCTTACGAACACCGGTGCAACCATCTTTCCATCGTTAGCAACCGCGTTGTATAAGGTCAGCATTTGTAGAGGGGTCATTTTCATTTCATAACCGTATGCCATTTGTGCTAAACTCAAACCTTTATACCAGCTTTTACTCTGTGGCGTTTTTACAAGCGGGCTTCCTTCACCGGGAATTTGTAAGCCGGCTTTGGTATTTAAATGAAGGTTATCGCGTAAGCGGCTGGTAAACTGATCCGGGTTGGATAAGTAATGCCTGAAAATTAATTTGGCTACGGCCGCATTTGAAGATTCTTCAAAAGCCTTCTTAACACTGATTACTTTAAGGCCCAGGTGAGAATCTTTCACCGTTTTAACAAGCCTGTTGCGGTTATTATAAACTTTAAAAGTTCCACCTTCACAATCAACCAGCGAGCCGGTATCTACTTTTTTATCTTCAAGTAGCGACAAGTACGATGCAAGTTTAAAAGTTGAGCCCGGTTCTGCACTTTGTGCGATAGCGTAATTAAATTTTTCTTTGTAAACACCTTCTGAAGCCCTCGTAAAATTTGCCACAGCCCGGATTTCGCCGGTAGCCACTTCCATCAAAACTACGCAGCCGAACTCCGCTTTACTTTTAATAAGTTGTTTTTGTAAGGCCCGCTGAGCCACATCCTGCATATTGATATCTATAGTGGAAATAATATCGGCTCCATCTTTAGGTGCTATTTCTATATCCCGGTTAACCGGCATCCAAACTCCGCCGGCAATACGCTGCATTAGCCGCTTACCGCTTTCGCCGTCAATATAATCGCCATAAGCACCTTCTAAACCAACTGGTTGAACATTTACATTTTTGTAACCAATAGTTCGGGCGGCAAGCGTTCGGAAAGGCATAATTCGCTTATTTTGTTGCACAGCTATTAATCCGCCAGCATATTTACCCAGATTAAAAATCGGAAACTTTCGAATTGCCTTCAACTGCTGGTGACTTACCTTACGCCGTAAAAGCATATATCTTTCCCCATTTTTACGGGCATTTCTCAACTTCCGTGAATATTGCTTTGAGGATTTATCACCGAAAAAATTGGATAGTTTGGTTCCGAGCGAATCTACTTTTTCAAAAAATACTTCATCTTTTTCCACACCACCGGCAAGCATATCCACCCTCAGTTCGTATTCCGGAACAGAAGTAGCCAGCAAGCTGCCATCAATAGAATAAATATTTCCTCTTGCTGCTTCAACATTAACAAAACGGGTAGAAAGACTATCGGCCATTGCTCGCCACTTTTTACCCTCAACAATCTGCACGTAGAATAACTTAAACAATACCGCGAACGCAAGAAGTACAATAAGCCCGAAAGCAATGTACACACGCAATAATATGTCCGTTCTAATATTCATTATTGGCTGATGTTTATCAGTATAAATTTGATTTTAATCGCAATGAAGCTCTTTTGTGTTTTAACATTACAAGCTTATATTTTTAAATGCTACACTTTTTTATACCTCACTTCAGTTATGCTATTTAGCTTAAAGCATAAAAAACTAGACTTATTATTCATTCGCTGCAATCACAATTTTGGTTGGCGGTTCAACAGATTCTTTTAAACCTAACGTATCTACCAGCTTGGCAACTTCAGTTTGTGTGCTTTTAAGCATCA
>JACMND010000080.1 GCA_014378705.1 Pedobacter sp.
CTAATTAGCAGAAACTCGCATCCTAAGCAATTTATAGATATACTTGGTACGAAACGAACTTTAATCCAAAACACCTTTGATCGGTTAAGTCTAATAGTTCCCGAACGGAATATTTTTGTTGTCACCAACGATTCATACGTAAGCTTGGTAAAGAAGCAGCTACCAACCATTTTAGATGCTAAAATTTATGGAAACCGATTATGAAAAACACCGCTCCCTGTATCGCCTACGCTTGCTTTAAAATTCTTTGTTTAAACTCGAACGCAAACATAGTAGTAGCTTTCACTAAAATCGATTTTTCACTTCATCACCTCCACCGGAAAATCATTCCCCAAACCATAACTGGCAGGCAACTGCGCCGAACCATTATATTTTTTCATCAATGCCGGAACACCGGTTTGCAGAAAGTTTTTCAGCCCGTTAACCGTAATCATTTTATTTGCGGCGGCCTCGCCTTTTAATCCTTGTAATAACACGTATGTAAAAGCACCATGCCCTAATTGCGAAAATTCATTGGCAAATTGCTGGCTCCCGCTGGCGGCTATCCAATGGGTTCCGGTACTTCTGGCTACAACGGCCAGGCTCTTTTGCTGATTTCCGTCCGCTGCAAGCATCGCTTCAAAAGCACCCGCACTTTGGCAAGCATCCAGAATAAATACCTGCTTTTGTGCAGCGATATCTATAGCATATTGTTGCAGCAGTTTAGAAGGAATTCCTTTTTTGGCAAGAGCATCATCCATGTTTTTTAAATCGGTAACATCGGTTGGTACCAAATAAAACTCTTTGTTTTTCTGGCTGATTACCCCGTGACCGGCATAGTAAAACACAAACACATCCTGCGGTTTGGCGGCTTTTTGAACCTCGGCAAATGCCTGTACAATTCCGTCTTTGTTTGCTTTATCGTCTGTTACGAAATAGGTTTTTGTAGTGGTGATCACCGTTTTAGCGCCCAGTTCGGCTTCGTCTTTAAAAGCCGTCGCATCCGCCAAAGCGTAATTCAAACTCATTTTTTCATTCTGATATTTGTTGATACCAACTACAATAAGGTGCAGGGTGGCGTTTTTATCGATCAGCGAAACCGGCACTTTATTTAAATCTGTAACCACCGGAATATTTGGTGCGGGTGCGCCAGTGTTATAGTTCACTGCAATTTCATCTGGCTTGCTTTCGGTACGCTGGCTATTTAAGGCAACTGCCCTAAAATTATTTATCCCTGGTAACAGGTTTACCGTGTAGGTTTTGGTTTCGTTACCGGAAGCATTATCGGTAACAAAAAGCCCTCTGGTAGCCAAATTAACTATTTTTCCATTGTGGAATAAACGGATTTCTTCAATGGTATCATCCGGGGCAGATGCGTTAACGGTAATTGCAGCGGCGCCTGTGGTGTTCTGATAGGTTGGAATTCCCTCCTGTTCTACCGTCAAATTTCTGGCGATTTCCGCATACGCTATTCTTACTTGTGGTGCTATTTTAATATTATCATCAATCGGGTCAAATACTTCACCGTTTACTAAACGTTGATACAAATTCGGGGTATAAAACTTCTCGTAAACCAGATCTAAGGAAATCTTCTCACGGTTTTTAATATAGTACAGCCGCTTTATGCCACCATCCGAGCCATCGAAACGACCATCAACTCCCACAAACACATAGTCATTACCGTCATTAAATAAATAAAGGGTACCTAAAATTTCACCTGTAGCCGCACGCAAAACCTTAATAGTTTGATCCCTTGAAACCGTGTAGATTATTTTATTATCTGGAGAAAACATGATAGAACGTACACCTGCTTCGTGAACCTGTTTATGAAAAATTGATGATCCATTATTATCCGAAGCATCTACACCACCTTTATCATCACCTGTAACAACTATTGACAGGTCAAGATTTGCATTAATAGTCGAGTATCTTGGAAACCAATTTTTAGGTTTACCATTATCAGGTGGGATAATCAGTTTCCCATCCGCCACACGGTAATAATTGAACCCCGAGTTTTTACTTGTAAGCAAAATCTGCTTTTTATCGGCACTCAAAAATACATGGTCGCCGCCTTTATCTTTAGCGAGTTTTAAATCCATTAGTACCGCTCCGGTTTCCAGATTTATTACTTTAAGAGCGGGAGTGAGTGCGAACCCGTCAATATATGCCATTATTGTTTTATCCGGATGAACCGCTGGAGTACCGAACGTGCCGGCAATCGCAACCGTTCGCAGGGCTTTAGTAACCAAATTATAACTTTTTAAAGTTCGTTTTTGCGTAGGAACAGAAAACGTAAGGAAGAACAACTGGGTACCGCTTTTATTGAAAAAGAAACAATCAGGATCAATAACACTGGCTCCTTTCGCTCCCGGAACAACCGAAAGTATTTTTTTACCGGTTACTGTATTTTTTAGGTAGGAGATATCTCCGCGAAAAACTGCCACAGTATCTCCACTAGGTGAAAATGCCACAGTTTGAACACCTATAGAAGTATTTACATGGCGATAGGGTTTCATTCGAAAAAGGTCAATACTCTTATACAAACTGTCCTCAGTCATGATATTCAGCTTCCCCTCTGTATATTTATATTCAGAACTGTTGAACAGTTCAGACCCCAAATCCGCTACCTCACGTTTAAAAATCTGACCTGGTTTGCCCGATTTTACATTCAGTTCTACAATTTCATTCCAGCCATTCAGGTAGCTTTTGCCTGTAGTTCCGTCAATTATCCCCCCGGTAATTATGTTCTTTCCTTTAAAACGCCATGATAAAAGGGTTTGAGTTGGTGTGCTGCCACTAAAAAGCCAGGCTTCATGTGTATCGGTAGATGCAATCTGACTGATTGCCAAAAAACTATCCCCTGACGATGCGCCAATCAAATGTTTCGGTGTCTCGTCGTAATCGCCCTCCTGCCACAGAATAGCCGTTTTGCCATCCTCAAGCGAATATAAAGCGGTCACAATATTCCTGTCTGCTTCATAAGTGAATGCCAGTTGTTTTCTGCCAGGCAAATAAGTCAGGGCTTTGCCTTTATTCGGTATGGTTTTACGAGTGGTAATTTTAAAATCATTGCTGATAATTCGTAAAGCTCCCAGAGTTGTTAAGGCAATTTGGCTATCGTCAATTTTAAAAAATTTCGGTACGCCGTCGCTTTTTTCATCATCAGCAACGGTTCCCTTTTTTGCTCCGGTTTTTGGGTCAATCAAATCAATGTCGTAATCATACGCCACTTTTCTAACTCCTAAAAGTGTACTACCATCATTACTGAAAATGACTGTCTTATAATAAGTCAAATCACTTGTTTGCCATAGCTGTTTGCCATTAACTGTATTGTAAGAAACTATTTGATACTCACTTGTGATAACTAATTGTTTACCATCCGGACTTACCGCATAGTCGTAAAAATTTTCTGCATAACTCGGGAAGGTATATAATTGCGTACCCTGTAAGTCCCACATAATAACCTTTGTGAACTCTGCGCTAAAAAGATACTTGCCAGAAGCATCTAGTTTCAGATCTCTTGCACCAGATGAATGCCCACTCGGAATGGTAATGCCGCCCAATTGTGCCGATGCTGTTAATGAAATACAGAGAATAATTAATGTAAAAATTTGTTTCATAAAGCGATTATTAAGCTTTTTAATAATTTTTAGTTTTAATTTACTTATTGGCAATAATTGTATTTTGGGCGTTCGGGCGGGCTTTCCGTTACAATCTTTTTGCCCGAAGACAAAGGGCAAAAAGGATTTACACTTCAATCCCTAACGCAAAACCTTTCAAACTCAAAACATTCGCTAAATGA
>JACMND010000081.1 GCA_014378705.1 Pedobacter sp.
TTGATTTGGGTGTTTTTAGTGTGAATTCTGAAGATAACGGAATGATCAAAATGAAAGATATTGCTGCTGCTCAGGCTTTTGCAGTAACTCTTGAGCTTCGCGGTGGAAGTATAAACCCTACTATGGAACAGATGATGGTAATGGGTGCCATTTAATTTTAAAATTTTTTTTTAAAAGCTATTTTAATTTTAAAATTGGTCATTCAAATTTTCTGATTATTTTAGTACTCGCTTTTCTTTAAAATCTTATGGTAAAAATTTAGAAGAAATATCCGTCTTAATCAGGTTCATTTAATTTTTTACAAGAATTATATGCTTTAAGTGATCTAACCAATGAATGATCCGATTGTTTTAGGCAGCCGGTTAATAATGTACCTCGGCGGGATGCAATGCATCCTGCTTTTTTCGTATATAATATCACCGGTTTTACCATGAAGATAGCAAGCTGCTATTGCCGCGTCTTCAGGTTTAAAGCCCTGAGCAAGAAATGAAGTAATTATACCAGTCAGCACATCCCCCATTCCGCCTACAGCCATTGCAGGATTTCCAGTAGGATTGATTATCACATCTCCGGCTGGCAGAACAATAAATGTATACCGGTTTTTTAAAACGATAACTATTTGATACGCCGCAGCATTTTGCCTTGCCGTATTAATGCGATCCCACCAGTTCGTATGCTCACCAAACAAACGATCAAACTCCTTTAAATGTGGTGTAAGAATGGTTTTATTGGGCAACAGCTTTAGCAAGTCGGGTTTACCAGCAATAATGTTTAAAGCATCGGCATCTAAAACAAGTTTGCTTGTGCAATTTTTTATAACATAATGCAAAAATATATAATCATCTTCAGTTTTGCCAATACCGGGACCTATCGCAACAGCTTGATATTTTCCAAACTCTAAATTCAAAATTTTATTTTTATATCTGAGTATGGCCATTATTTCCGGCGACCTTGAGTTTAGCGCATAAAGCCCTTCTTCTGGTATACAAGCAGTAGTTAACCCAGAACCAGAATGCAAACAAGCATCGGCACAAAGAAGTGCGGCACCCATAGTTTCTGTATTTCCGGCAATAATTAAAGCATGTCCGTAAGTACCCTTATGACTAAATTGATGACGGGGTTTAATAATTTTAAGGATATCAGCCGGCTCCGTCAGTTTCCAACTGACAGGTTGAGATTGGATAAATTCTTCATCTAAGCCTATACTCAAATATTTAAATTGTTTAACTGCTGTTGCAGATTCCGGAAAGAAAAAATTAATTTTTGGGAGTTGAAAAGAAATAACCAGATCTGCTTTGATAACAATTGCATTCTGATCAATAATTCCTTCTGAAGTAAATCCGGAAGGAAGATCTACAGATACAATAATTTTTTTCAGTGAGTTTAGGTATTCTATTAAATTTTTGAAGGCGTAACCCAGAGGTCTGTTTAATCCTGAACCGAGAAGAGCATCAATTAAAATATCACTGTCTTCCTCCGGGAGGTCCGCATCTTTTTCGATCTGAGCTGCAGTAATTCCGGTAAGTTCAAGCCGCTTCAAGTTTGTTTCAAAATCAGCGGAAGATCCCAGGTTAAATCGGGCAATCCTAACAGAAATCCGCTCATAACCCTGCTCTTTAAGCAACCTGGCAATAGCCAAACCGTCCCCTCCATTGTTTCCGGTGCCGCAATACACGGAAATAGAATCATCCGGATTGGTAAAAGTCTGGGTGAAGGCTGTAACAAACGCATTGGCTGCCCTTTCCATCAAATCAGAGGAAGATACTAATTGATTTTTTAAAGTAATACTGTCTGTAGCCCGTATCTGATCGGTAGTTAAAAGGTTAAGCATCGTTTTAAGCCTTTAAAGTAATTAAATAGTGTTCAACGCTGGTTATTGAGAAATTAACGGGCATAGATTTCAATATTACACTACTATATTGCAATACCTTATTACTTGCAAACTATATCAACTCTTTTGCCAAATACATACCAGTATGACTTTTTTTAGATTTTATTAAATTTTCAGGTGTTCCTGAAAACAAAATTTCTCCCCCTCCTGCCCCGCCTTCAGGTCCTAAATCAATAACCCAATCTGATACTTTAATTACATCCAGATTGTGTTCTATTACCAGTACCGTATTCCCGTGATCCACAAGTCGGTTTAACACGCCAAGTAACACATTGATGTCCTCAAAATGAAGGCCTGTTGTAGGTTCATCTAAAATATAAAATGTGTTTCCTGTATCTTTTTTGGAAAGTTCGGTAGCTAGTTTCACCCTTTGAGCCTCACCGCCGGATAAAGTAGTTGAGGATTGGCCAAGTTTAATATATCCCAATCCAACATCATTAAGAGTTTTTATTTTGCGGTATATAGCCGGTATAGCTTCAAAAATCGGAACAGCTTCTTCAATGCTCATATCCAAAACATCACTTATTGATTTCCCCCTAAAACGCACTTCCAAAGTTTCACGGTTATATCTCCTACCACCACACTCTTCACAAGGAACTTGCACATCAGGCAGAAAATTCATTTCGATTAGTTTCATGCCTGCTCCCTGACAGGTTTCACAACGCCCGCCCTTTACATTAAATGAAAAACGGCCCGGCTTATATCCTCTTATCCTGGCTTCGGGAAGCATTACAAATAAATTTCTTATATCAGAGAACACCCCGGTATAAGTTGACGGATTTGATCTTGGGGTTCGGCCTATTGGTGTCTGATCAATTTCAATTACTTTGTCTATATGTTCTAACCCCTCAATCTTTTTAAAAGGCATTGGTTTTTTCTTGGCCCTGAAAAAGTGGTGGTTTAAAATGGGATATAAAGTTTCTGTAATTAAACTGGATTTACCGCTGCCGGAAACCCCGCTTACGCAAATAAACTTACCTAAGGGGAATTCAACACTTACGTTTTTAAGGTTATTGCCTGTAGCATTTTTAATCGCTAACACTTTTCCTGTGCCTTTACGCCTTTCTGTCGGTGTCGCAATTTCTTTTAATCCACTTATATAATCGTTGGTCAGCGTTTTTGCTCTTGAAAACTCTGCAGGCGTTCCTTGTCCTACCACTTCTCCACCATGAATTCCGGCGGCAGGTCCCATATCAATTACATGATCAGCTTCCATGATCATTTCTTTGTCATGCTCAACAACAAGTACGGTATTTCCAATATCACGCAAATTTTTTAGTGCCGAAATCAAACGTGCATTATCCCGCTGGTGCAAACCAATGCTTGGTTCATCTAATATGTAGAGCACATTAACCAACTGTGAACCAATTTGGGTTGCCAGCCTAATCCGTTGGGCTTCACCACCTGAAAGTGTTCGTGCTGTACGGTCGAGTGTTAGGTAATTTAAACCAACGTCAAGTAAAAAACCTATTCGTGACCTAATCTCTTTCAAAATTTCTTTGGCGATAATATTCTGCCGTTCATTTAACCTTGATTCAATGCTTTCAAAAAATTGAGCTAAGCTGGAAATATCCATCGAAGCCAGTTCAAATATATTTTTTTGTGAAACTTTTATATGTAGTGACTCTTTCTTTAACCGGGCTCCATGGCAAACCGGACAAACTTTTAAAACCCTGTAGTTTTCAAGATCTTCGCCAACCGCATCTCCGCGACGTTCGGTTTGCTCCTCAAGCATTTTGATAATGCCATCAAACGATATCTGATAATTCTGGACGTTCCATTTATTATATTCAACCGGAACATTAATAATATCTGTAGAACCTTTTAAAATTATCTCTATAATTTCTGCTGGAATTTTTTCTATTGGTGCAGACATAGAAAAATTGAATTTTTTGGATAATGCTTTTAAAATTTGAAATATCCATGTTTCCCTGTACTCACCAAGTGGCGCTAAACCACCCTGAGTAATACTTAATTTTGCATTGGGAATTACAGAATTATAGTCAACCTCAAAAATATAACCTAGTCCGCTACAACGTTCACAAGCTCCGTACGGGGAATTAAAAGAAAAAGTATTGGGCTGAGGTTCGTCATATGAGATACCAGAAACAGGGTCCATTAAAAACTTACTGTAAAAAAACTCGGTGTTATCTTTATCGCTAACTTTAATAATACCCCTGGAAACCTTTAATGCCGACTGAATAGAATCATACAATCGTTTTTTATCATTTTCAGAAACCAGCAGGCGGTCAATGACCATTTCTATATCATGTATCTTGTAGCGGTCCAGTTGCATTTTGGCAGAAATATCCATTATCTCACCGTCCACTCTAACCTTTAAATAACCTTGCTTCCTAATTTGCTCAAATAACTCCCGGTAATGGCCTTTACGACCTTTTACAACTGGTGCAAGAATATTTACAGCCTGCTTATCAAACTTTTCAAGTATATTCTTAAAAATCTGGTCTTCAGACATGCGTTCCATTTTTTCGCCTGTAACATAGGAAAAAGCTTCCCCAACCCGGGCAAATAATAACCGCATAAAATCATAAATTTCAGTGATTGTGCCAACCGTTGATCGCGGGTTTTTGCTTGTCGTTTTTTGCTCAATGGCAATTACCGGACTCAATCCTGAAATTTTGTCTACGTCAGGCCTTTCCATCCCACCCAAAAACTGCCTTGAATAGGCACTAAAGGTTTCCATATATCGCCGCTGTCCTTCGGCATAAATCGTATCAAAAGCCAGCGAAGACTTTCCGCTACCACTTAAACCGGTAATAACAACCAGCTTATTACGTGGAAAAGAGACATCAATATTTTTTAGATTGTGAACCCGGGCACCATATACTTCAACTTCACTTTGCTCGCCCAGGTCGGTAACAGATTTGCTCATAAATAATTAGGTGATGAAAAAAGTTCGTAAAGATGCAATTTTTAAATAAGGCATGTGTTTCACTATCGTCAAAGAAGATGGTAACGGCAAATTTAATCACAAAAAAAAGGTTGAGAGTCCCTCAACCTTGACTATAAACCTTATAATTAGTTTTTCTGAAACTGCTGTGATAAAAAAGAGGTGTTTTCTGCTACCGGATGAAAATACAAATAATGATCTCTCTTAAAATTCTGTCTAGCCAAAAGGCGTAGAGATCCTTTGTAACCGTGTATTTTAGGGTTTTCAATAATCTCTTTCATAGATATCAACTGGTAAACATAGGAAGCCGTTTCTTTGTTAAGTTTCATTTTAAAATAGTTTGCCTGCTTCTGCCTGTTCATTTGTCGCTTTAAACTTCCTTCTCCTATGTTATATGCTGCAGCAACCAGTGTCCAACTTTTAAATTCGCGGTGCAAAGATCGGATATATTTACAGGCAGCAATAGTTGATTTTCTAATCATTTGCCTTTCATCAACATTAGAATCTACTTTTAATCCAAAATCACGTGCGGTTTGTGGCATAAATTGCCAGTATCCTGAAGCACCTTTTGGGGAAGTTCCAGATTTAAGACCGCTTTCTACTAAGGGAACATACTTGAAGTCTTCTGGAATACCATAATATTTCAATATAGGTTCTATTACAGGGAAATAAATAGCCGCTTTACGATGAAGAATATTAGTTTGAAGTTGCTTGAATTTATGAGCTTTTAAAATAAACTTCATCCGCTTTTTTACTTTCGCATCCCCTGCAGGAAGCAGCTCGTTTGCAAAGCTTAACCTACTGTAATAGGTATCTGTAGAAAGCGGCTGATTTTCTATTTTTTTGTTGTATTCGATTACTGCCAATGGATTAATAGTGGTGCTTGAAATAAGCATTTTCATTACAATAAACACTATTAATAGTAACGAGCAAGTGATTAAGTGTTTCCTTATCATTTGATATTTCTATTATCAATCTTCCAATTAAAGTGAACAAAATTACTAATTAAATACTTAATTATCAAATGGTTATAAAATGACCATTAATTTTTAACGAAACGCTTTGAATTATCAGGGCCTTAAAAAGGTCATAAAAGACATCCCTAACAAGTGTTTATACTACATTTTTGAGTAGATTTGTAGCCGCTGTTTTCAGCTATAAATTTTACCATGCCAATTAAAAATAATAGGAATAGTCGTGACGACAAGTCCAATAAATTCAATAAGTCTGCCAGAACTGACCGAAGCTCTTTTAATGATAATAAACAAAAATCTGAGAGGCCCGAAGGAGAAAACGCAACAAAAAAGAAATTGTTTGATCGGGAGTCTAACCACTCTTTTAAAAAAACATTTATTAAATCGACGGAACGAACTCAATCAAAATCTTACGGAGACAAGAAGATTTTTAAGAAAGAAACTCCTGACCAAGACAATAATTTTAAAAAGGCTACAGGAGAAAAAACTTTTGGCAGCAGAAAGACTTTCTCTCCAGGATCTGAGCATAAGCAGTTTGAGAGAAAACCCTACGGAACAGATGGCAGCCGCCCCGAGAGAAAACCGTTTAACAAGGAAGGTTCCCAAAGCAATAGCAAACCATATGGGGAAAAGCCTCAAGGCGATAGAAAACCCTATGGTGGAATAGGCAGCCGCCCCGAGAGGAAAACTTTTGGCTATGAAGCATCCCAAAGTAATAAAAAACCTTACGTTGAAAGGCCTCAAGGTGATAGAAAACCCTACGGAACAGAAAGCAGCCGATCGGAAAGGAAACCTTTTAATAAAGAAGGATCTCAAAGTAATAGTAAACCTTATGGTGAAAGGCCTCAAGGTGATAGAAAACCCTACGGAACAGAAAGCAGCCGCCCGGAAAGGAAACCTTTTAATAAAGAAGCATCCCAAAGTAATAGCAAAACTTATGGTGAAAGACTTCAAGGTGATAGAAAACCCTACGGAACAGAAAGCGGCCGCCCAGAAAGGAAACCTTTTAATAAGGAAGGATCCCAAAGTAATAGTAAACCATATGGTGAAAGGCCTCAAGGTGATAGAAAACCCTATAGAACAGAAGGCAGCCGTCCGGAAAAAAAACTTTTCACCAGCGACAGGCCCCAAAGTTTTGAAAAAAGAGGCGAAATCTTCGATAATAAGAATTATAAATCCGGGACTGAAAATTCCTTCCGTCCTTATAACCGCGAGAAAAGTTATCTAAATGATAAAAACAAAGAAAATTCTGATGAAAATTTTAAGCCAGAAAATCGTGTTAAAAAACTTGCAGAAGGAAAAAAAGATAGTTTAATTCGTTTAAACCGTTTTATCGCTAATGCTGGAATTTGTTCACGAAGAAAAGCCGATGAGCTAATCAGTGCCGGTGTAGTTTCAGTTAATGGTATAGCTATTACAGAATTGGGTTTTAAGGTTGATCCGGCTAAAGATCTGGTTCGTTATAACGGAGAGGCTTTAAGAAGGGAAAAAATGGTTTATGTTTTACTGAATAAACCCAAAGACTATATTACCACTACAGATGACCCTCAAGAACGGAAAACAGTGATGAGTCTGGTAGAAAAAGCCTCAAAGGAACGGATATATCCTGTAGGAAGACTGGATAGAAATACAACCGGCCTGCTTTTAATGACTAATGATGGAGATTTGGCTGAAAAATTATCGCACCCAAGAAATAATGTTACTAAAATTTACCAGGTTGAACTGAACAGAAACGTGCCTCAAGGCGATTTGAATAAGATCGCTTTTGGTTTGGAACTGGAAGACGGTTTAATTAAGCCAGATCAGGTAAGTTACGTTACAGGTGGAAGTAAAAATGAAATTGGAATTCAGATACATAGCGGTAAAAATCGTATCGTACGCCGAATTTTTGAACATCTAAACTACGAAGTTGTTAAACTTGACCGCGTTGTTTATTCAAATCTAACTAAGAAAGATCTTCCAAGGGGTAAATGGAGGCACCTGGAAGAAAAAGAAATTATTCAGTTAAAACATCTTATTAGATAATAAGATGGCTCGGTTAAATACTTTCTCTGGAATAATTACCTAAATTAAAATTATTATATCTTGCTGTATGAGTTTATCAAATATTTTAGTTTTGATGTTCCTGCCAGTTATGGTTTCCGCTCAAAAAATTGAAAACACAATTAGCAACCTGATTATTGGCACATATACCGAACCTGGTAAAAGCGAAGGATTGTATGTTTATGAATTTAATTCTCTAACCGGAGACTTAACATATAAATCAAAAGCTACTGGCATTCAAAATCCATCATATTTGGCTGTTTCAACCAACCATGAATACGTTTATTCAGTTAATGAAACCGGACGTGAGAATCCTGGTAGCGTAAGCGCATTCAAATTTGACAGCAAAAGCGGTCATCTTGAGTTTTTAAACAAGGTTAGCTCTATGGGAGACGATCCCTGCTACATTAGCGTTGATAAAAAAGGTAAAAATGTGTTTGTTGGAAATTATTCAGGAGGTAACCTTTCCAATTTTAAAGTAAAAACTGATGGGTCATTGGAACCGGCGATACAAGTTATTCAGCATGAAGGGAAAAGTATTAATGAATCCCGGCAGGAAAAGCCTCATATACATTGCACCGTAATTTCACCTGACCATAAATATTTATTTGCTGTTGACCTTGGAACTGATAAAGTGAATTCATATCGTTTAAGATCAAGCAGCACCGTTAAAGTTTTAACCAACCATCAGCCTGAATTTACGGCTGTTAAACCCGGAAGCGGACCACGCCATTTAACATTTCATCCCAATGGAAAAATAGCCTATCTAGTACAAGAATTATCCGGTGATGTTTCTGTTTTTAAATATAAAAAGGGTGCTCTAATACCCTTACAAACCATCACTATGCTGGCACCAGATTTTAAAGGAGCTATAGGAGCTGCAGATATTCATGCTTCTTCGGATGGAAAATTTTTATACGCATCAAACCGCGGCGACGCTAATGAAATTGTTATTTACGCGATAGCGGAAAAAGACGGGCAACTAACGCTTGCAGGAAGACAATCTACACTCGGCAAATCACCCCGGAATTTTGCTATTGATCTAAGCGGAAATTTCCTTTTGGCTGCTAATCAGAATAGTGATGAGATCGTTGTTTTTAAACGTAACCAGATTACGGGTTTATTACAGGATACCGGCAAAAGAGCACAAGTTGGTAAACCCATTTGCTTGAAATTTAGTAGTATTAATTAAAAATCACTTTTAGTTAGTATTCTTATTTAACCAGAGCTCTATCAAGAACTTCCTTGTAGTAATTTTCATACAAAGGAAGTATTAAACTTAAATCAAATTGTTTGGCCCTATCCAAAGCACTGTTTTTAAATTTAATGAGCCTCATTTCATCTTCAAGTATGTAAATCGCATGTTCAGCCATTGTTTCTATATCTCCTACCTCGTCCATAAAACCTGTTACTCCCTGGACGTTTAGTTCGGGTAAGCCACCGGCATTGGATGTAATTACAGGAACTTTACATGCCATCGCTTCCAATGCAGCTAATCCAAAACTCTCAGATTCTGAGGGCATGATAAATAAATCAGAAACAGAAAGAATTTCTTCAACAGCATCTTGTTTCCCAAGGAATCTGACATTGTCATTAATTCCGAGCGTACGGCAGAGTTGTTCGCTATAAACACGTTCAGGTCCGTCTCCTACCATCAATAATTTAGAAGGTACAGCTTTGAGAATCTTCTCAAAAATTCTGATCACATCCTGGGTACGTTTTACTTTACGGAAATTGGAGGTATGAATTACGATACGTTCGTTATTTGGTGCGATAGCTTTTTTAAAATGATCCTTTGCCTTTAAACTAAATCTGGTGAGATCTATAAAATTAGGAATTACCCGGATTTCATTCTGAATATCAAAATGTTTGTACGTGTCGTCTTTGAGGTTTTGTGAAACTGCGGTAACGCCATCAGACTGATTTATCGAAAACGTTACAACAGGTTTATATGTAGGATCTTTACCAACCAGTGTAATATCCGTTCCGTGAAGCGTTGTTACTACCGGGATGTGAATACCATATGTTGCCAATATCTGTTTGGCCATAAAAGCTGCCGACGCATGCGGGATAGCATAATGAACATGCAAAAGATCCAATTTTTCAAACCGCACAACATCTACAAGTTTACTGGCAAGGGCAAGTTCATATGGAGGATAATCAAATAGAGGATATTGGGAGACCGTAACTTCGTGGTAAAAAAGATTTTCTGAAAAAAAATCTAATCTTGCCGGCTGGCTATAAGTTATAAAATGAACCTGAT
Organism: Pedobacter sp.; assembly: GCA_014378705.1. Taxonomy (GTDB): domain Bacteria; phylum Bacteroidota; class Bacteroidia; order Sphingobacteriales; family Sphingobacteriaceae; genus Daejeonella. The sequence continues at coordinate 10,083 of JACMND010000081.1, forward strand.
GGCCATTATCTGCAAGAGCTTTTCCCAGTTCAGTGGCCACAACGCCACTCCCCCCAAAAGTGGGATAACAAACAATGCCTATCTTCATTTTGATTGATTTTTTGACAAAGTAAACACTTTACCAATACATAAATGTGTCTGCATTGTAACAAAAAAAGCCACTTTTCAAGATGGCTTTTAATCGGAATTAGTTATTCGGAACAAATTCTACCTTTGATTTAAGATCATTGAGATCTCTTTCAGTTTGTTCAGTTTTTCTCTGTAACCCTTTAATTTTATTGTTTACATTATCCAACTGATTATTTAGTTTTTTTGCTCTCTTGGCATCTTTGGCCGCCTGTTGTGAAGCTCTGTTAGACCTGTTCGCCATTCCTGACTCACCCGGATTACGGCTAACCCTTCCAGAAAGTTCCTGCGCATCAGAAGAAGATGCGGAAGCCTCTCTGTTTATGCTTTCTACATCTTTAGTTAACTGAATTTGTCTAACTAAATTTTTTTCGAGCTCAAGTTTGTAGTTGTTAAGCTGTGTGGTCTTTTTTAACACTGCCTCCTGGCTCTTGAGCGTATCAATATTTTGACTGGTAACCTTTGAAGAACAACCAATAGATGATAGTGCTCCTATTATTAATCCAAAACTTAAGATTTTGCTAAAAATTTTCATATCTGATTTATTTATGTTTATAATTTATTTATTATTACTTTTTTCAATAGCCTCGTAAATCACATCCTGTATGCGGCTGCGGATATTTAACTTCCCTAGTTTTTCAGATACAGACGGGTGGACTCTGTTTGATAAAAAAATATAAATCAAACCATATTTCGCATCAACCCAAATACATGTTCCGGTGTAACCGGTGTGGCCATATGTTTCTGATGAAGCATACTTTGAAGGATACTCTTTACTAAGATCCGGATCGTACCTGTCAAAACCCAAACCTCGACGACTTATTAACGATTGTTTTGACGTAAAGTTTTTGATCGTTTCAGGTTTTAAATACTGCTCTCCGCCATAGGTTCCCCCATTTAAAATCATCTGAAATTCAATAGCCAGATCATTGGCACTTGAAAATAACCCGGCATGGCCAGATACGCCGCCTACCATCGCGGCACCCTGATCATGAACATATCCTTGCAAAAGAGTTTTTCTAAAAGTCAAATCGTTTTCGGTAGGTATAATCTGATCTTTTGGAAAGCGGATTCTTGGATTAAATCCGGCGGTTTTCATTCCCAGAGGCTTATAAAATTCTTCAAAAACATAATCTTCTAAAGGTTTTCTAGACTGGCGTTCTATAATTTCTTTCATAAAATACATACTCAAATCACTGTAAACATACTTGCCGCGGTTATTAAGCGGAGAGTTCAGCATTTGCGGCCACATTACTTTTGCGAAATATCCTTTACGCATATAAAAATTATCGGCTGCTTTTACAGAATAAGCTTCCGAAGAATCGCGGCTGAAGTCAGACGGCAGGATATTTTTATAAAAAGGAATGAACGGAATAAAACCAGCTTGATGAAGCATTACTTCTCTAACCGAAATAGAATTTTTATCGGTTTTCCTGGCTTTAGGAATATAAGCGCCGATATTGGTATCAAGTTTTAATTTATTTTGTTCGGTTAGGCGCATCACCGCCATTGTAGTTGCAGCTATCTTTGTAATGGATGCAAGATCAAAAATATCAGTTATCCTGGTGGGTTCATTGCCATCGTAAGTGTGTTTTCCATAGGATTTGTTAAAGATGACAACACCGTCTTTAACGACCATAATTACCGCACCAGGCGCAGCTTTTTCACGCATGGCTTCACCAGCTATCTCATCAATACCTTGTAAATCCCTGCTATTGATTCCTACTTCTTCGGGCACAGAATATTTAAGCCGGGTAATTTTAGTATCCCAACCAAGGCCTTTTAAATATTTGGGAGAATAATCCTGATTTAAACGGGAAGAAACTGCCACACCGCCGAAGATCAATTGAGCGGCAAACTCGGCGGAAGCCAGCGTTTGTTTGTTTACCCGAATTATGGGTTGTTCAATCGCATCAAGTGCTCTTAAGCTTTTCAGATCTCCGAATAAAACGACAACAATTTGTTTGCTTCGCTGGATATCAAGCAAAAAACCGATAGTTTTCGGATCTATAACTGATTGATCTGTAACCTGTATAATTATTGTGGTATAAAATTTCAGATCATCGCTTAGGTCATCAAGGCTTAAAGAATCTGAATTATATCCGGTTGAAGAAAAGCTGGTAACGGAAGTGTACTTGTTTAATAAGCTATCAAAGTTAGATGCAAAAGCATTCCCTAAACTAATACTCGCAATCTTGTTATCACGTAAGTTATTAATTGGTATAAAGCCTGAAAGATTGTTTAAAAGCACTGCTGACCGCGAAATTAGCCGGTCTTCCCGTAACCTTTGCTTATTGTTTTGAGGTATGGGCGGCTGAGCACATGCCGGCAAATAAAGAATATGAGCAACTAAAGCTATTGCTACTAGTAAGAAGCATTTCAAAGGATTTTTAGGATAGATCATACGGGGGAAAATAAAATTGGATCGTAAGCTATTTGGCAAATACCAGTTCACCGTTCACATAGGTTTTTAAAACTTTGGTATTAATCAGATCTTCAGGTTTAACTTTCATAATATCCTTATCCAAAAGTATAAAATCAGCAAACTTCCCAACTTCTAAACTACCCTTTTCAGTTTCTTCAAAACTACCTTTTGCAGCCCAAATAGTCATCCCACGAAGGGCTTGTTCTCTGCCAAGCGCATTTTCCATCTGATATCCATTTGCAGGAAAGCCTTTTAAATCTTTACGAATTACTGCCGCATAAAAAGTTTTTATCGGATCAATATCTTCTATCGGAAAATCTGTTCCTAAAACAATCCATCCATTCTGATCCAATAATTGTTTGTACGCATACGCACCTTTTACACGATCATTTCCCAATCTGTTTTTGGCCCAGTACATGTCAGAAGTTGCATGCGTACTTTGAACTGACGGTATTATGCTATTTTGTCCGAAAAGTTTGAAATCAACCGGGTTTATAACCTGCGCATGTTCAATACGCCACCGCAAATCATTTTTACCTTTTAATACTTTTTTATAAACATTGAGTATTTCACGGTTTGCGGAATCGCCGATCGCATGGGTGTTCATTTGAAATCCCTTTGCTGCAATTTTTTGAGCTACTTCCGCAAAATGCTTTTTTTCACTTAATAAAAACCCTGAATTGGAGGGCTGATCCGTATAAGGTTGCAATAAACACGCACCACGAGAGCCTAAAGCACCATCTGCATAAACTTTAAAGGATCGCACATTGAGCCGTTCGGTTTTAAAAATGCCGTTTTTGAAAAGATAGTTTAGGTTTGAAGCATTGTCAGACAGCATGACATACATTCGCATTTTTAACTGATTTGCTTTTTGCAAGTTGTCAATTACTTTAATCATCGGATAATCCAATCCACAATCTACAACCGTTGTAAGGCCAACTTTAAAACAGTTTTTTTGCGCATCTAAAAGAGCTTGTTTTTGTTGAACGGGAGTTGAAACAGGGATTTTGGCAAAAACCAAATCAACAGCGTTATCAATTAGTAAACCTGTAAGTTTTCCGTTCAGGATTTTTATATCACCGCCAGTTAACTTTTGACCTGGTTGTATAGCCGCAAGTTGCATCGCTTTCGCATTTACAATTGCGGCATGTCCATCAACACGGCTTAAAAAGACGGGCTGATTGGGGAATAAAATATTAAGTTCTTCATTATCCGGAAAGTCCTTTTTATCCCAGTCATTTTGATCCCAGCCACGGCCAATTATCCAGCCAGCCTTATTTTTTCCGGCAAAGATTTTAACTTTTTCTATGACTTCATTCCAACTGTGTGTCCCAACCAAATCAACTGACTGTAGGCCTTCGCCGTAACGGTAAAAGTGAGAATGACCGTCAATTAATCCGGGATAGATCCATTTTCCACTTGCGTTTAAATTTTTATCGGCTTTAAATTTTTTCCGTATACTTTCTGATGACCCTGTTTCTATAATTTTACCTTCTCTAACCGCAAAAGCCTCAGCTACTGAAAAAGAATTGTCTACAGTGTATACATGCGCATTGTAAACTACAAGATCAGCTTGTTCATGAACATTACATGAAGAAAGGACTATACCTAATACTAACAGGCTTAAAGGCTTCATTTAATTGAGTGACTTTTTAAACGATTTAAAAATGGTAAATATAATCCATATTCTCCATCAGCATTGCAGTATGGAAATAAACCAGTCGAAATTAACTATACGATCCAAACCGCCGCCACCCCAAAGTAAGTAATGGTCTTATTTATAAACCACAAATGGGCTAATGCAAAGAAAAACGGGGATTTCTCCTTAAAGGGTCGTCTAAATACCGGTGATTTCAATGGTTTAATTAAAAATTGAAGGACATCATATTAAATCAGGAGGAGCCGCGGTACAATTAATTCTTGAATTTCAAATTATATATGTCATACATAAGCCGGAGTGCTTGATTAAAAAATTAGCTATTTTTGCTATCTTATGTTTGATATTATACAGCTTTTACCGGATTCTGTAGCCAACCAGATCGCCGCGGGCGAAGTTGTTCAGAGACCCGCTTCAGCAGTAAAAGAATTAATTGAAAATGCGATTGATTCAGGTGCCGATAGAATACAATTGCTGGTAAAAGAAGCAGGCAAATCGTTAATTCAGGTAATAGATAATGGTTGCGGAATGAGTATTACGGATGCCCGGATGTGCTTTGAACGGCATGCCACTTCCAAAATCCGTAAAGCAGAAGATTTATTTACAATCCGTACCATGGGTTTTCGTGGCGAAGCAATGGCTTCTATCGCTGCAATTTCTCAGGTTGAACTGAAATCCAGAAGGCACGAAGATGAATTGGGAACTTGTATCCGTATTGAAGGCTCGCAGGTTATTAGCCAGGAGAGCATCTCCACTTCGGCAGGTACCTTGATCAGTGTAAAAAATTTGTTTTATAACACACCCGCCCGCAGAAATTTTCTTAAAGGCAACTCGGTTGAAATGCGCCACATTATTGACGAATTTCAACGGGTGGCACTTGCTAAACCTGAAATCTATTTTACACTTCACCATGATGGCAATGAAGTTTTCCATCTGCCGAAAGGAAGCTTAAAGCAACGCATTATCCATCTTTTTGGAAGTGCATACAATCAAAAGCTGGTTCCGGTAGAAGAAGATACGAGCATTATTAACTTAAAAGGGTATGTAGGAAAACCTGAATTTGCAAAAAAAACCAGGGGCGAACAGTTTTTTTTTGTGAATAACCGGTTTATCAGGGATGCTTATTTAAACCACGCCGTATTTTCTGCTTTTCAGGAGGTTTTACAACCTGATAGCTTTCCGCTATATGTACTATTTATAGACATTGATCCGGCAAACATTGACATCAACGTTCATCCCACAAAAACAGAAATTAAGTACCAGGACGAAAAGGCGATATACGCCATAATTAGATCGGCCGTAAAAAGAGCTTTAGGTAAATATAACATCAGCCCAACGCTTGATTTTAACCAGGAAACGGGGTTTAGTCAAATGATTACAACTAAAGCCCAGGAAGATATTGTGCCTCCAAAAATTTCTTATAACCCGGATTTTAATCCCTTCTCTACGGATCTTAAACCAAACCGTGAAATTCCATTTTTACGCAACAATGGCGAAGGACGGAAGGAGAGGTCATCGTCGGGCTGGGAATCTTTGTATGAAATAATTAAACCGGAGTATCCGGAAATTAATCAGCTTTCGTTAGCCGGCAATACCCAAATTGAACTGGTTAATGAAAAGATCCATAAAATTGGAGAACGGCAGATCTTTCAGTTACATAACCGTTTTATTATTTCTCAAATAAAATCAGGTTTTATGCTGATAGACCAGCAGGCAGCCCACGAACGCATTTTATACGAACGATTTCTGGTTCAATTAGAGAACCGCCAAGGCGCAAGTCAGCAGAGTTTGTTCCCTCAAAGCGTATCTTTAAACGCGGCAGATTTTGAACTTGTTAAAGATCTCTTGCCGGATATTCAGGCTTTAGGTTTCCAGATACGCGAGTTTGGCAGAAACACGATTGTAGTAGAAGGTATCCCTGCAGATCTGGGAAACAACATTAGCGAAATTGAAATGCTTGAACACTTAATTGAAGGATTTAAGAATAATCAATCTACCCTAAAACTTGATAAAAGAGATAATTTGGCCCGTTCTTTAGCCCGAAACTCAGCTGTTAAAACCGGTACTGCTTTATCCGCCATGGAAATGAACCTTATGGTTGATGAGTTGTTTGGCTGTAACATGCCAAATACTTCGCTAAACGGAAAACCGGTTGTAATAACCATTACTATTGAAGAATTAATACAAAAATTTGATAAATAATTCGCAAAGCGAAAAAGTAAAATATGAACGTATTGCAGTCCTCCCCATTTTCAAATATTCCTCCGGTTGTTAAAAACCTTCTAATCATTAACATTATATTTTTTATTGCCACAGCTATTTTTGAAAGTAAAGGCATTTCGCTGGTTACTATGTTAGGGGTTTATTACTTTGATTCTCCAAATTTTAAGGTATGGCAGATGATTACCTACATGTTTATGCATGGTGGTTTCACACACATCCTTTTTAACATGTTTGCGCTATTTACCTTTGGTTCATCGCTTGAAAGTATAATGGGTTCAAAACGATTTTTAAATTTTTACCTTATTACCGGTTTAGGCGCACTGGGACTTCAGTTTTTAGTTCAAGCTATAGAACTTTATAGCATTACAGGTTACATAACCAATCATGGAAGCTTTATAATTGATGCCGCAAGCCGCAGAATTTCTTATGATGAACTTTTATACACACAAAAACAGGCATCTACAATTTTACAAACGTATGTTGGTCCGATGGTTGGCGCATCAGGGGCTATTTTTGGATTACTCATTGCATTCGGAATGCTTTTCCCGAATGCCGAACTTTATATCATGTTTATACCGGTTCCTGTAAAAGCGAAGTATATTATCCCCGTTTATGTAGTATTGGAATTATTTTTGGGTGTTGCCCAGTTTGCGGGAGATTCCATTGCTCACTTCGCTCATTTGGGCGGAGCTTTATTTGGATTTATATTGGTGAAAATATGGCATTTAAACCGACCAAGAAATTTTTATGAATAAATCTATTTTCAGTAATTTATACTACAAAGTTGTTCAGTCAGGGAACCCCCTGTTCCTGTTTATAGGGATAAATGTGCTTGTTTTTTTACTAATCCAGCTTGTTGCGGTAGTTGAGTTTTTAGGAACGGGAAGTAAAGCAGCATCTGATTGGATATCTTTTCAACTATCAATGCCTGCCTCATTATTGCCATTGTTATATAAATTCTGGACTGTTATTACCTACATGTTTGCCCATAACGGCATTTTTCATATTCTCTTTAATATGCTCTGGCTATATTGGTTTGGGAGGATTTTTCTGGATTTTTTAAACAGCAGACAATTTATTTTTACTTATTTGGCTGGCGGTATATCTGGTGCGGCCTTATTTATTTTTGCCTATAATGTATTTCCGGCATTTAAAGCATCTTTGCCAATAGCTGTTTTAATCGGATCCTCTGCAAGTGTAATGGCTGTTGTGGCTGCCACGGCCACATTATTGCCAGATTACACAATCAGACTCATTTTATTGGGCTCTGTAAAGTTAAAATACCTGGCATTGGCTTATTTTGTTTTAGATCTGATTGGAATTGCCGGCTCTAACCCCGGAGGAAGCATCGCTCACATTGGTGGTGCCATATTGGGATTTATTTATATCAGACAACTCAGAAATGGGGACGACTGGAGTAAAATATTCCGTAAAAAGAGAAGATTAACGGTGGTACAAAGAGACAATACAAGGGCGAAAGTTGTAAGGCTTCCAGACCAGGAAGTTATAGACCAAATATTAGATAAAATTTCAAAATCAGGATACGATAGTTTAACCACCAGAGAAAAAGAGCAGTTGTTTAAGGCCAGCAATAAAGAATGATTCGCAAGAAGAAATCGAAATTCAGCTTCTTTAATAAAATTATTTTCCTGAGCAACCTGGCAGCAGCGGCATTTTTATTGTTTAGCTACCTGGCATCAGTTATTGATCCCAACACGTTTTGGCCGATTGCTTTTTTTGGCCTGGCTTATCCTTTATTTTTAATTTTAAACCTGGCTTTCCTTGTTTATTGGCTTATTAAGGCTCCAAAATATGCGTTAATTTCTATAATATCTATTTTGGCAGGCTACAAATTCCTTACGGGATTTGTAGGTTTCAGAGAATCAAGCGCTATAACGGTCCCAAAATCTTCTCAAAATTTTATACGCGTAATGACATACAACGTGCATAATTTTAAACAATATGGTGGTAAAAATGATCAGTTTACCAAAGATCAAATCCTGGATATTATCCGTAAAGAACAACCGGACGTTTTATGCATCCAGGAATTTTTTTCAAGAAAAAAAGGAGAATATAATTTTAAAAAAGAAATTTTTGAGATTATGGATACAAAGAATTACTACTTTGTTCCGAATTCAGAAAATGAATATGAATCCATAGGCATGGCTATATTCTCTAAACTTCCCATCGTAAACAAAGGCCATATTCCATTTGAAAATGTTAAAGGCAACGAAGCTTTGTTTACAGACCTCAAGTTTAAAGAAAAAATATTTAGAATTTATAACATTCACTTTCAATCAATTAGCTTTCAGCCCGAAGACTATAAGTTTTTAAAAGATGTAACCAAAGAAATTGACACCGATGTAAGGTCATCCCGCCGGATTGGCAGCAGACTTAAGCAAGCGTTTTTAAAGCGAAGCAACCAGGTGAAAATTGTAAAAGCACATACGGAAACATGCGAAAGCCCATATATCGTTACCGGAGATTTTAACGATACTCCTATTTCTTACACCGTTAACTTAATGAGTGAAGGCATGCAGAATAGTTTCAAAAAAAAAGGAAGTGGCCTTGGTATAACCTATAACGGCGATTTTCCCAACTTTCAGATAGATTATATCCTAACGTCAAAAGAATTTACAGTGAGAAATTATCTTATCATTGATAAAAAACTTTCAGACCATTATCCTGTAAGAGCAGATCTCGAAATTAACTGACAGCAAATCTTAACCTTTGAACGAATCAAAATATGGTCATTTACAATACCCTTACCAGGGTTAAAGAAAATTTTGAACCTATAAACACCCCTTTTGTTGGGTTATACGTTTGCGGGCCAACTGTATACAGTGATGTTCATTTAGGTAACTGCCGTACATTTATTTCGTTTGACCTGATATACCGTTACCTATCGCATTTAGGATTTAAGGTTAGATACGTCCGTAATATAACAGATGCAGGCCACCTGGAAGGAGACAGGGACGAAGGTGATGACAAGTTTGCCAAAAAAGCCAGACTGGAGCAACTGGAACCAATGGAAATAGTACAAAAATACACATTGGGCTTTCACGATGTTATGCGCCTGTTCAATACATTGCCTCCCAGTATAGAACCAACCGCAACCGGACATATTTCCGAACAAATTGAAATGATCAGGCAGATCATTAAAAACGGTTATGCTTATGAAGTTGATGGAACAGTTTATTTTGATGTAGAGAAATATAACCAGGAATATAACTACACCATTTTGACCAACCGCCAACTTGCAGATCTACTTGAAAATACCCGGGCTCTGGGCGGTCAGAATGAAAAGCACGGCAGACTTGACTTCGCCCTTTGGATTAAAGCGAAACCAGAACATCTGATGCATTGGCCCTCACCATGGGGAACTGGTTTTCCGGGCTGGCATATTGAATGTTCTGCAATGAGCAGTAAATATCTGGGCGAGCAGTTTGATATTCATGGTGGAGGAATGGACCTGGCCGCTACCCATCACACAAACGAAATAGCCCAATCGCAGGCATGCAACCATACCAGCCCGGTTAAATATTGGATGCACACCAACATGCTTACCGTAAATGGCACTCGTATGTCTAAAAGCAAAGGTAACGGGTTTTTACCCCTCGAACTTTTTAGCGGAAATCACCCCTTATTAAATCATGGTTACTCGCCCATGGCTGTGCGCTTTTTTATGTTACAAGCACATTATCGGAGTACCCTTGATTTTACGAACGATGCGTTGCAAGCTTCAGAAAAAGGATATAGACGGTTAATGGCTTCTTTGTTATTATTAGAAAAGGTAAAACCATCAGACAGAAACTCAGATTTTAATTTAGATGAGTTTTCTCAGAGATGTTATGCCGCAATGAACGATGATTTTAACAGCCCAGTTTTACTTGCAGAATTATTTGAAGCCAGCCGTTTCATTAATAGTGCGTATGACGGGAAAGCGGATATTAATCTACACGATCTTGAAATATTAAAAAAGTTGTTGCATAGTTTTGTTTTTGACGTATTGGGATTAAAAGAAGAAAACAGCCAAACAGAAGATACTGAAAAACTGATGGAACTGATCATCCGGCTGAGAACGGAAGCGAAAGCAGATAAAAACTACGCAACTTCTGACAGTATAAGGATTGCTTTAAAAGAAATTGGAATTCAGTTAAATGACAGCAAAGAAAATACAAGCTGGAGTAAATCCTAATGATCGGTTATTTAAGGGTATTATAATAAGTTGCTAAGATGATCAGGCCAACTTCTGATTTTAAACTGAGGTTGTTTGCTTTAATAAACAGTTCCAATTCCGGAGTCCAATCTCCATAAGTTTCAAGAACAGACATTTTATCTTTTTTGATTTTTACCGGCAACCCATTTTTTATAAGGTAATAGTTGTTTGTTTCCTGAAACGTTTTTGATGTCGTTGCAGAATTAAATGCTTTATTCTCAACCACCTTTTTAGATGTTTTTTTAGCGAGAATAGTTTCCCCGTCAGCTAAAATCTGATAGAAAGTTTTTGTTGTCAGATGATCATCATTGGGTTTAAAACCGTTTTTAAAAACCGCTGTCTGGCCGGCTTGAAAAATAGTAAATTCTCTGAAAGGATTAACAAGGTTCATAGGTTGCCCGCTGTTATTCTGAAATATTAATTGTTCATCCAGCAGGTTGTACTTTACTAAAACATCTTTATAAACTGCGCCGTCATTCATCTTAATAAGCCCGTTGAGCCAGGATTCTGAATAAAAGGCAGTTCCTTGAATATCTGTGTACTCTATCTCTGATACAGGCTTGCCACTAATGTCATTTACAAACTGAGCTTTTACAGATACCCCTAAAAAAAAGAAATATATTAAACAAAATCTGGAACTGATATTTTTCATAAGATTTAAATATATAATTAAAGAGGCTAGATGTTTGTTAATGTAATAAACGGTAATGTAGTTATTTTAACGTGTTAGAAATTTTAAATGCTTTATTCTCGTACGCTGAATGTCTTACTTTATCGTTTGTAAAGAAAACTGATTGTGACAATTTGTTTGATGCAATATAAAACACATAATATTATTGGTAATGAATGACATAAATGCGGAATCTATAATTGATTTGCAAAATGAAAAAAAATATTTTGCAAGTATACTTTCACATGATCTTAGAAGCCCTTTAAGTAGTATTGTTTTGTTGGCAAGCTACATTAAAACTAAATCAGACAATCCCGAAATGCTCCAATACATTGAATTAATTGAACAGTCTTCAAGAAAAGAGTTGCATTTAATGGCTACTTTATTATCTCTTATGCGGACAGGAACAACCCTTAAATCAGAACTGTTAGAAGAAGTTGATCTAAGATCTGAAGCAGATAAAATCTTCAGTGCACTAATTATAGAAACAAATTCAGAGCAATTTAAATGTACCTTAATTCTAACCTCAGAAATCAGATTTCTTACCAATCTTTTTATTTTTAAAACCCTCTTTAATAGCTTATTGACGCATGCTATTAAATTATCAGCACCAAAACAAAAGGTTATAATTACTGCCAACAAAAAGGATTCAAGTATCATAATACAGATTAAGTTTTTAAACGATAAAATAACTGAAGAGGATTTAATGTTGTTATTCAGTTCTGATATGCTGCTAAAAGATGGCATCAAAGAATTCCCCGACCGGATTGATTTGTATTTCTGTCAAAAACTAATAAGTACTCTTGATGGCACAATTCATGCTAAGGTGAACAAATCAGATAATTCCTGCAGTTTTATGATGATCTTAAAGCAGCAGAACCCCCCACGCACTATATAAAATGAGACTTTTATTTATTTTCTTTTCGCTTATTATTTTTCTGTTGCCGGTAGCCTTCGGACAAACATCAAACGGCCAGGTAAGTTCCCTAATTGCGGCGGAAAACTATTTTACAAGCATTGTTAAAGAGAAAGGAATTAAAAAAGCGTTTCTAACTATAAGTGACGAAGAAACAGTTGTTTTCAGACTGGATCCTGTAAAAGCGTTACGCTATTTTGATAAACAAAAAACAGATGAAAGGCAACTAATAAGGGAGCCGGCACTTGCTAAAATTTCCAGAAGCGGAGACTGGGGTTTTACAACCGGGCCTTATAAATACAATTCAGAAGTGAACCCTGTATATGGTGAATACGTTTCTATATGGAAAACAAACTCAAACGGAGTTTGGAAATTAGCAATTGATTTAAATATTATTCATCAAAAACCCATTGCCGACCAAAAGTTGCAATTTACCGATCCCAAAGACTACAAGTTTTTTAAACAACGATCTGAATCCCGACAAAAAGAAAGAGAAGTAATTATACTCACAAGTGATAACCTTTTTTCAAAAACCTTGGAGAAATATAATAATCTTGCTTACAATGTTTTTCTTGCTGATGACGCCCGCCTAATATTTCCCGATCATGAACCCATAATTGGAAAAAATAATATAACCGATTTTTTACGTGTAAAGGAACTTGAAATAAAAACTACACCCAGAGAAGCGGATCGAGCCTTCGGCAGTGATCTGGCTTATACTTATGGATCAGCGGAAATAACTAAAAGTGGTAAAATTACATCATACAATTACCTTAGAATCTGGGAAGTGCAGGATGGGTTCAAGTGGAATGTGATACTGGAAGTATATACAGAAAAGGAACCCCATAAAACAAATTTCTAATCCTTATAAATTAAAACTTCAATCTTACCTTGTTTAGTAATAGTGCCCCGGTACATGCCTGCAGTATTAAAAGGCATGGCAACGTTTCCATCTTTATCAAGAGCTATTAAACCTCCATCTCCCCCCAAAGCAGGAACTTTCTTCATAATAACTTCGGTAGCGGCTTGCTCTACGGTCATATTTTTGTATTCCATCAAAGCAGCTACATCATGGGCAACCACACTACGGATAAAATATTCGCCCCATCCGGTGCAAGATATTCCTACCAACTTGTTTGCGTAAGTTCCTACTCCAATAAGCGGCGCATCTCCAACCCGACCATATTTTTTATTGGTCATACCACCGGTTGAGGTTGCTGCAGCCAGGTTTCCCTTATTATCAAGTGCAACAGCACCAACAGTACCGAATTTATGGTCGTGATTTTCACTTCCCAATTTAATGGATTTTTTATCCGTTTGATTGTTAATTTTTTTTATCGAATCCTGTTTTTTTATCTGTTGCAATGCGTCCCAGCGTTCTTTAGTCCAAAAGTATTTCGGATCTACTATTTCTAATCCGGCCTCTAAAGCAAATTTCTCAGCTCCGCTTCCCACCATCATCACATGCTCTGATTTTTCCATGATAGCTCTGGCCGCAGAAATCGGGTTTTTAATGGTAGTTACACCAGCCACAGAACCTGCCATTAAATTACTTCCATCCATGATGGCAGCGTCAAGTTCATTTTTGCCCTCGTTGGTAAAAACAGCACCTTTACCGGCATTAAACAAGGGGGAATTTTCCATAACAATTACCGCGGCTTCCACTGCGCTGATGCTGCTTTCACCAGCCATAAGCTTATTGTATCCGGTTCGCAGAGCAAGGGTAAGGGCAGCTTTGTAAGCCTCCTCTTTTTCAGGCGTCATTTGAGACTTTAAAATAGTGCCCGCTCCTCCATGAATTACCAGCACATACTTCCCGGCAGATTTATTTATTTGGGGGAAAACCTGCGCTGAAATAAAAAGCATTACAAAAGATATGAATATCTTAACTTTAACATAGTTGATCATATTTAACTGAGATTTAAATTAGTATAAATCTAAAAAACATGAGTGCAAGTCCAAGAAATTATTTGACAATGCTTGAAGCGGTTGAAAACCTTCGAAAAAGGGGGTACAACTATGAATTTAATTATGAACATGCTTGTCTTTACTGTGATCTGATCAGTAAAAAGTTTAACGCCGAAGATTTGCGAATCACCGAATATTACCGGTTTGAAGGCATGAGCGATCCGGATGACAATACAATTGTTTATGCTATTGAAAGCAAAGACGGACATAAAGGAACGTTAATTGACGCTTACGGGCCATACGCTGACGAGCATAAATCGGCATTTATACAAAATATCCGGGTGATGGATTAAAAAAGATTGGCGATTAACTTCTCCGTAGTTATACCCTCAGCTTCCGCTTTATAGTTCCTCACAATACGATGTCTTAATATAGATTCTGCCACAGCCTGAACATCTTCCCGGTCTGGCGAGTATTTACCACTGATAGCTGCGTTGCATTTAGCTGCCAGTACTAAAAATTGAGAAGCCCTTGGTCCTGCACCCCAGCTTAAAAATTTGTTCACTTCGTCTGTAGCATTCGCGGTTCCCGGCCTTGTTTTGGCGGCCAGTGAAACAGCATATTCAAGCACGTTATCTGTTATAGGAATATTCCTGACTAGCTGCTGAAAGTATAAGATCTGATTCGCGTTTAATATCTTCTTTAGCTCAATCTTGCGGTTTGTGGTAGTATTTTTTACAACTTGCAATTCTTCGGCAAAACTTGGGTACGTTAAAGAAACATTAAACATAAAACGGTCTAATTGTGCTTCGGGCAAAGGGTATGTGCCTTCCTGTTCAATTGGGTTTTGAGTGGCCAATACGAAAAAAGGCTGAGGTAATGGATGTGAATGTCCGCTGACTGTAACCACTTTTTCCTGCATCGCTTCAAGCAGTGCCGCCTGTGTTTTAGGCGGTGTCCGATTTATTTCGTCAGCCAGAATGATGTTTGAAAAAACAGGGCCAGGCATAAATTTAAAAGTACGGTCTTCACCCAGTATCTCTGACCCTATTATATCAGAGGGCATCAGATCTGGGGTAAACTGTATCCGATTATATGATAAGTCTAATACCTGCGCCACCGTTTGCACAAGCAAAGTTTTTGCCAGACCGGGCACACCAACCAACAAACAATGCCCATTACTAAAAATTGAAATTAGAACTGATTTTACTACTTCATCCTGCCCGACAATAACTTGCGCTACTTCCTTCCTGGTTTCCCGGTAAGCTGCACTTAAAGCGTCAACTCCTTCTACTTCAGTTTGATACATAATAATAAGTAATTTTAGATTTGAAAAGCAGTTTTTGTGCCTGCCGGTTGTCGCGCTTCCCCTATCCGTTACAAATGCTGGCAACACCCAGACTATCACCATTATCTGATTTAGTTGTTCAAGGCCATTTATTTCTAACAACGCTTTCTATAAAGCTGTTATTGGATATTTCTCTAATTATACCGTACCTTATAAATTAGGAAGTTTGCCTTAGGTTACTTCGCCGGTTCAGTTATCCAATCTTTTAAAACCCCGCAAGATTGAAATTCTTCATCTATTTTGGTAAAGGTTGTTTTACGGCGTTTTTCAAACCACTGACTTATTGTTCGGTTGACTTTATCCTGATAGGCAACCTCTTTTATTTTGGGATAGTCTTGATCAAGATTTGCAGTATGCGGGCCGGTTTTGGACTTTAAATACAAAAATCTGTAGCCTTGCTTAGCTGCGGCAGAAGTAAAAATCTCAGGGGTAGAAAAACTGCCTGTTTTCATTGTATCCACACTTAAAAATACCTGAGCTTCTAATTTATCCGTTGGTATGTATGTACTTCTGTTCTGAACGTTTTCGGCATTTAACATCATCCCTCCATTATATTTGGTTTCGGTATTGTCTGAGTATAATGAAGCAGCAGTAGCAAAATCCAGTTTTTTATCTTTTATTTTATTGTAAATACTGTCTATGTGTGCTTTTGCTCTGTCAAGACTTGCCGTTGTAGGTTCGGTTTTAATAAGTATATGGCGTGCATTCACTTGCTCTCCTCTACGCTCTACAACTTGTAAAACGTGAAAACCAAACTCTGTTTCAAATACCGGCGACAGATCGCCAGCTTTTAATTTAAACGCCATGGCGGCAAATTCTTTAACAAAAGTAGACCGGTCCTGAAATCCCAGGTCCCCCCCTTCGGCCGCTGAACCGGGATCTTGGGAATAGAGCCGGGCTAGCGTAGCAAAATCTTCGCCTCCCTTTATTCGCAAACGCAAAGCTTCTGCTTTGTCCCTAAAGGTTTCTTTTTCTAGTTTGGTTAACTTTGGAAAAACAACAATCTCACCAATCTCCACTTCGGTATTAAATGAAGGTAAACTATCTTTAGGTATCGCATCAAAATACCGTCTGACTTCCAGCGGCGTAACGTCAACATTCGCGGTAATTTTTCCCTCCATCTTGCTGGCTACCAAATTTTCCCTGATATCAGAACGGATTTCATTTTTGTATTGCAATAAAGATCGTCCTAAAAACTCCTCCAGGCGTTCCTCACCACCGGCACGGCCTGTCATTGCACGTAACCTTCTATCAACTTCGCTGTCAATCTGGTCTTCAGTTACCGAAACTGAATCAATTATAGCTTGCTGAGAAAGTAGTTTTTGCGATAAGATTTGTTGGAGGATAATACATTTAATATTCAAGTCTTCAGGATTTCCCTGGGCCAGGTACTGGGCATACTGCATTTCGATATCGGATTGTAATACAATTGAAGAACCTACTACCGCTGCCACCTTATCTAATGATTTTTTTTGTGCCTGAACGTATGTTATTGTTATAAAAAGCAAAGCAATAATTATCCCTAAGGTCTTTCTCATTTTTATTTAATCTCTATGATGTTATTACCAAAGTCTAAAATTAAATTCCGGCAATAATGTATATGCATTTTTAATAATGTGCGCAAATATCAGATATATTTATTTAATAAACTTTTATATTCCAATGAAAAAAATAGTGAAAAAATTAACGGTTTATCTTTCTTAATTGAGCTTGATTAATCGTTATAGGGTATTTAGCCTTTAAATCTTTTAACCATTCCTCTTCTAAATATTTCTCGTAATCTGTTAAAAGAACATCCTGCACTTCACTAATTGATTTCCTAACCGGTGGTAAAATACGGCTAATCTTAACTAAAGCGATAGCGTTTCCTATTTTGACTTCAGAATCTAAATTGCTTTCCCATTTGGCCCGATCTAAAAAGGGATTGGTACCCCGTTCAAACTTCCCTGAGTTAATTATCAGGTTAATTGGATTTGACTTATTCATTTCTTTTAAAATCCCTTCATCGCCCATGTTATGTTTTTGCATCCCTTTTAACACCTCCAGTTCGCCAACTGAATTTACCATGTAAATACGGGTATCAGCCCGTTCCTTCCAACTATAAAAAGCGGAACGGCTGTTGTAAAACCGCATTAATTTTACACTGTCTGACGGGGTGTGGTTCCATATTTTGATTTCTGACACATTAAAAAGCAATGTGCCTTCACGATACTCATTTAGTAAATACTTAAAATCAGCATACTTCTCTTCTAAGTGCTGATCCTCATGCGCAATAAGTTTCATTTTAACGAATTGCTTATATACGTATTCAGGGCTTTGGCCATCTGTTTTATGAAGAACTAGAAATTTCAAAAAATCATTTAACACAACCTTCTCTTTGTTAATGCTAAAAAGGAGATCTTCACCATTTTTATCCGCCGAAGCTAATTTTTCCATTAAGACTTCGTGTTTATTCTTTAAGGAATTATCTTCATAAAAGTTATTCTGCTTTTTAAGTCTTTCAATAAAATAATCCTCACCCAGCAAAGAACGCTCATCCGCGGCAACGCGATTTACGAGCTGTGTTTTGACCAGTTGAAGAGGCGGAATAGGTATTTTACGGATTAACTTGATAATATGCCAGCCATAAGGGGTATAAACGGGAGCTGAAATTTCTCCTGGTTTATTAAGAGCAAAAGCTGCCGCTTCTAATTTTTTATCCGACTTGCCAAAGTTCATAATTTGTAAAACCCCTCCGGTTTCAGAAGTAAATGTATCATCAGAAAACTGCCTGGCCATTAATTCAAAATTCGCCCCCTGAAGTAGCTGCTTATAAATTTCCACCGCTTTGGCTTGCGATTCTTTATCAGCATCAGCGGGTTTTGTAGAAATCAAAATATGCGCAATCTCAATCTGTCCCGGATTATCTTTAACATCATTTACCTTAATTAAATGATATCCGAAACGTGTTCGGGTTATTTGAGAAACCTCACCTTTAGGGGTATTGTAAGCAGTACTTTCAAATGGATAGGACATTTCAAAAACAGTAAAATCTCCGAGTAAGCCCTTCACTTCAGAAGCCCCAAGTTCCTCAGAAAATTGTGTTGCCAGCTCTTCAAAGTCTTGTCCGGCATCAGACAGTTTCTTTATTCGGCTAATTTTCTGATAAGCAACTAATGTATCCGCAGGGCTTGCATTAGAAGAACAAAGAATTAAGATATGACTGGCATTTATTAGCTTTAAAGAACGGCTATAAGCTTCCAGAACTAGTTTATCGCTTACTTCCCTCTCCAATAAAAATCGTTCTGCAAGCCGCGTCCGGTAACTGCTAATTTCATCAATAAAAGATTTCTTTTTATCTAAGCCCATAGCCTCAGCGTCAATAACCTTCAGCTTAAAATTTATGTACATATTCAGGTAACTGCGAATATCATTTTTACCTGAAGGTTTACCTAAAGCGTTCCCTTTGTTGTAAGCCCATAAAAATTCCGGTACGGAAAGTTCTAAAGAACCTATGTTGACAAGAGTTTGTGCTTGCGCAGATATCCCCAATAAAATAATAAAAATTGAAAAGAAAAACTTGCTCATTACTGTAAATGGAATACGATCTTTGTCGCATTTATGGGCCTAAGTTAAAGTTTTATGGCTGGCACGGCTACCATTTAACTATTTTTAACAGATAAATAATTAAATCTTAATTAACAAAAATCGATGGTTTTTATTGGTTCAAAAAAAAATAAATGTCAGATCTTTTAAGTCAGAACCTTGCAGCTCTTCGTTTGCTTTTTACAGAGGATCTGTATTTGGTCAGGAAACAGCCTGGTTTGGCATCCAAACCGGAAATTAATGATAAAAAGAAAATTAAAGAGACTAAACCAGCTTTTGAATATGTTGGAGATAATCTAAAAAATGTCTTGATCCTGATCAACGACCCGATACATACTAAAATTAACCCTGTTCACCAGGAAATGCTGTTGAAAGTAATGTGGGCTATTAAACTGGACATCAGGGATCTGGCTATAGTGAATATGAACCATTATTATCAGGTTGATTTCAACACATTAAAAATATTTTTTAATTGCAATCGCTTAATTTTATTTGGATTAGATCCGATAACTATCGGTTTACCTAACAATGTGCTAAACAAGGTTGATCAAAAAGACAACGTTAAAATACTTGCCACACACAGCTTTGAGGAAATGCGGAACAGTGAAGGTAAAAAGCGTGAATTCTGGCAGGTACTTAAAAGCTTTTAATGGAAATTGTATTTGCAACGAACAACCGGCACAAACTGCAAGAAGTAATGGCTTTAACAGGGGAAACTATCCTTTTAAGAAGTTTATCTGATATTAGTTGTTTTGATGAAATCCCGGAAACGGGAATAACTTTTAATGAAAATGCAAGCCAAAAAAGCCGATATATTTTTGACAGATACAAAATGAACTGTATTGGGGATGATTCCGGACTGGAAGTTGAAAGTTTAAATAATGAACCGGGTGTTTATTCTGCAAGATACAATGGAACCCGTGATATGGAATTGAATGTACAATTGGTTTTAGATAAGCTTAAAAATCATACCAACAGAAAAGCCCGTTTCCGTACGGTTCTGTCTTTGATGCTTAAGGGAAAAGAATATTTTTTTGAGGGAACGATTAATGGTCACATAACTGAAAAAAGATCAGGAGATGAAGGATTTGGTTATGACCCTATTTTTATTCCTGCCGGATATTATCAAACATTCGCAGAAATGACCTTTGAACAAAAAAACATGATCAGCCATCGTTCAATAGCATTAAAAAAAATGCTTCGATTTCTTAAGTTAAGTACTTAAGTAATTTTCTTAGCTGTAATAACTGTTTTTTTTACGGGCGGGCTATTTTTGCCGGGGATTTTCAATCCTTGTTTTTTAACCCGTGAAGGAATAATTGCTTCTTTAGACTTGGGTCGTTCTTTAGGTTTCCAGATAAAGCCTTTCAAAATATCTTCGTCAGGTGGAATTTTGTCAATTGGATAAAAATTGCCCTCAGGCTTTAAAATAGATATAATATCATTCAGTTTACCATCCCTAAAAACAACTTTAATCCGGCTGCTTAACATTCGGTTCAATCCGGTATAAGCGGTGTCTTCCTTAATATAATAGATACTTTCCGCATTGCCGTCTACAAACATTTTATCCAACTTTCCCTTTGCGAAAATCCCGGTAATCACTTTTCCTTTAACCTGATTAAAATGTGTAGAATCACCCTCGGCAGTATTAACAACAAAGCTGTTGTGCTGCAAAAGCATGTTATCCAGTTTCTTATTTTTTAGTTGAAAGTAAACCGTATCACCGGATAGTTGGGATCCCTGGGTCCAGAACATTGGATTTACATAACAACGTATTGTTGAATCGCCATAGCTAAAAAACATTGAATCGGCCCGAGCTTGCAAATCTGACTTAAAAATTTTAGCACGGTGGTAAGCCATTACCACCCTTGTTTTTGCGGTGTCGGCAGGTGATTTTACTTTAGCGGATTTTGGTTTTACAATAGTAGAGTCTTTTAAACTACCCGCTTTTTTTGCTCCTGATTTAGCTGGCTTTGGCTTTTTTTGAGCTGTAGAAACCTTGTCTTTTTTATTGGGAATGCTATCAATAATTTTAACGGAGTCTGAAGCATCTTTAATTTTTACGGACGCGGCAGAATCAATTTTTGCATTGGTTGTGGATGGTTTTTCTACAACTGAACTATCGTTTACAAGGGCTGGATTTTTCGCGGCCAGCTTTTTTTGCTTTCTGCTAAGTTTTGCAACTACAGGTACTTTTGCTGAAATTACTGGTTTTAAAGCTTTATTATTCGTACTGTCTGTTATTGTTTCCTGCAGTTCGTTATCCTTTTTTAACTTTTCTTTTTGTGCTGGATTTAATTTACTGTTTAATATCATTTTACTGAAAAGAGTATCCGCAGTCATGTAAATTGAGTCTACTTTGTTCGAATCAGATTCAGTTGTAATAATCAGATACGCATTTTTTGTGGCCAGTATGCTTTCATCAATCTTCCTGTAAAGCCCCATTTCCCCCTTAAAAGTAATGTCTTCTGCTGCGTCTACAAAAGTAATGTTCCCTATGGCCCGCCCGTAACCGGCATTCCTATCATAAAACAAACTATCCCCCTTTAATGATTTATTTCCCTGGGTGTATAAATTTTTTTTTCCAAACCGGGCTTGATCGTTAACTGTGTTATAAGTTCCGTTTTCTGTGTAAAGTGTATCATCCTTACCATAAATATTAGTAGGACCATAGAAATAGGCGATTTTTGAGGTTGAATTATATCTTAAAGTATCCGATTTAATAAGGGCATCCGGCGTAGTTAGTACCACATTGTTTCTGAAATAAGCATCTCTGGAATTTGCGAAATAGTACCCACGTTTACTAGTCAGAACATTAGAACCATTTACAATTTTACCACCACCCAGATAAGTGCCAATTTTAGTACCTATGTTGTACGTAAGCAATTCTGTAGTAAGCGTAGCATCGCCATCAATAAGCCTTACATTACGGGTAAGAACAGCCACTTTATTGTTGCCATTGTATTTTAACAGATCAGAATATACAGTTGTTCCATTGGGCTGAGTTATAACAATATTGCCAAAAGCATCGAAGGTATTGCGTTTCTGATCAAAATTAGCACTATCTGAAGACAATGTTGAACCTTCGTGAGAAAAAACTGGTCGTATAATTCTAATTAAACCCTGTGCTGTAAACCCCTTAGACAACTGCGAAGAAATAAGCTCCACTTTTTGTGTTGATTGGGCAAAACCGGAGAAACTGATTACGATAAAGAATATTGAAATTAAATATTTTATCACTTTACAAAAGTAGTTATTTGAGTTGCGGAAATAATGAATCATTCTTAAACATTGGATATAATACAGATTCTAATTAATTTTTAATATTCATTTGTAATATTGTGAAGCCAAGCAGCATTCATGTTAAACATCCAGCCCTTTCAGTCATTTATCAAACAAAATGCCCTGTTCAATCAAGAAGAACGAGTATTGCTGGCCGTAAGTGGCGGCCGAGACTCTGTTTTAATGGCGCATTATTTTAAACAGAGTGAATACGCTTTTGGTATTGCGCACTGTAATTTTAACCTGCGGGGTACAGATTCTGATTTAGAAGAAGAATTTACATTAAAGCTTGCGAAAAAAATGGATGTCTCATTTTTTTCTACCCCGTTTCCGACAACTGCTTATGCTTTAAAGAACCGGATATCTATACAAATGGCTGCAAGAGAAATGCGATATCAATGGCTTGAAGAAATAAGAGCAAAATTTGGATATCAGTACATTGCGTTAGCACATCATCAAAACGATTTAATAGAAACTGTTTTATTAAACCTGACCCGCGGTACCGGAATAGCCGGCTTGCACGGGATTTTACCGAAGCGGAATAGAATAATTCGGCCATTGCTGTTTTTAAGCAGAACTGAAATAAATCAAATTACAAAAAACGAAAACTTTGATTACTGCAATGATGCGTCAAACAGCTTAAGCAAATACGCCAGAAATAAAATCAGACTGCAAGTAATCCCGGTTTTGAAAGAACTTAATCCAAAACTCGAATTTACATTTGCAGAAAATATAAGACGTTTTTCTGAGGTAGAAATTATTTTACAACAAAGAGTAGCTTTTTTAAGGAAAAATTTATTTTGTCAGGTGTCTGAAGGAGAGTGGACTGTTTCTATAAAAAAGATTCAAGAGCTTCACCCTGTTAATATCTTGCTTTACGAATTGTTAAATCCGTATGGTTTTACCGAAGCTGTAATCCATGACCTGAAAAGAAATTTGGGAAACCAACCCGGAAAAAGATTTGAATCAGTTTCTCATGTCATTTTAATTGATCGGGGAAATTTAATTTTAAGCGTAAAGACAAAAACAGAGATTGAGCAGAAAATGATTTTTGAAACTGATAATTACTTTACCTGGAACGGGGATGATTATGAATGCAGTTTGCTTACAGCTTTGGATTTTAAAATTAAACCTGGTAATAACTTTGTTCAGCTTAATTCTGAACTATTGAACTTTCCAATAAAAATGAGGAATTGGCAAAGTGGCGATTTTTTTTATCCACTCGGCATGAAAGGTCGTAAAAAGCTAAGTGATTACTTTATTGAACAAAAAATTCCCTTAATTCATAAAGAAAAAATTGGCGTTTTGCAAAACGGTAATGGGGATATTTTATGGATCGCAGGTTACAGGGCAGATGAGCGCTATAAGATTACAGCCAAAACCGAAAAAATTTTTACCTTAGAAAAGGTAAATTCCAATGGAAAATAAAACACTATTTGTTGAAAAACAGTATTTAGGACGTGATTATGGTCGGATAAGCATCCGAATGGTGATGGCGTTGTTTTGTTTTGCCTCCTATTACATTACAGAAAGAAGGGAGCAAAATGCAGATCTGTTTCTTGTTGTAGGTTGTGCTATCTTATTTGTATCCATTATAATGATGTTCCTGTTACATTACCAAACCAGAATAGTTGAAAACGCCATAATCATTAACGGTTTATGGACAACATCAAAAGTTAATATTAATTTTAACAGTATAATTAAGGTAGAAAAAACCAGATACAGTTCATTTATACTTAATAATCCGGTGTATAACCTACATAAAAAAGGAACGATCAGATTTTATGCCGGTGGTAAAGACGCAATAAGATTAACAGATCGGGATGGATTAATCTATGTGATCGGAACGCAGTGTCCGGAAGAATTTGAAGCGAAATTACACCTGGCCATGAAAGCCTCTAATGCTACTGTGTAAGGCTACTAAGCGACAGAGGTTATATTCTCCCAGTATGACACAAGTGTCCGTCTAAATATTTTTCTGGTGTTGTATTTCCATTGGCTTTTAAATAAGAACCTTGAAGGAAACGTATATAAAGATTATTGGACCCTAAAGAAAAAGTTAGCTAACAATCTCTAATACATGAAAGAAATATTTGAATGGAACCGTTTTCTTTTTAACGACCTTCCGGCTATTTTTTTGGTAGAAGTACTCGTCAGGGCACTAATTATGTATGTCATTATTCTGGTGGCATTACGCTCATCCGGTAAACGTGGTGTAAAGCAATTATCAATTTATGAACTTGTATTAATTATCGGACTTGGTTCCGCTGCCGGAGATCCGATGTTTTATGAAGATGTTGGCATCATCCCGGCTATCACAGTGTTTATTGCAATTATTTTTTTATACAGGATCACAACCTGGTTATCAGGTAAAAATAAAAAATTTGGAAAAATACTTGAAGGCAAACCTGTAACACTTATTACAAACGGAAGATTTTCTATAGAGAACTTTAAAAAAGAAAATCTGGCACAAACAGAATTCTTTTCGGAATTAAGACATCAAAACGTTGAACATCTTGGTCAGATAAGGATTGGCATAATTGAACCTACAGGTGAAATCAGTTTATTTTTTTATGAGGATAAGGATGTAAAACCCGGTTTGCCATTGATACCAGAGGTTTTCTCCAAATCAGTAATGCTGATAAGCGAACAGGCTGTATATGCCTGCACATTTTGCGGTGATACCCAGGAAATAGGAAAAGGCTTATTAAAATGCCCGGTTTGTAAAAGAAATAGTTGGGTAAAAGCTATAAATAACAAAAGGCAATCCTAATTAACCTGAAACGTTTGTATTTTCAAAAACACTATGAATTACTTGTTCCAGTTCTTCTATATCAAAAGGTTTTGCTAAGTAGGCATCAGCTCCGGCTTCATTGGCCAAGCTTTTAATATCATTATTTGCAGAGAAATATATTACAGGAATATCTTTAAACTGGTCAACGCCTTTAATAGCCTGGGTTGCTTTTATACCCCCAGAATCAGGAATCCAGTTATCCATCAATATTATGTGCGGTTTAATATCGCTTAAAATCTCAATTATATTATTACAATGAGTTCGGGTATGAACTTCCCAACCCTTTTCTTCGAGAATATAAGTACAAATTGAAAGAATATCAGCATCATCATCACATATCAAAATGCGTTTAACCATAAATAATTTAGTTTATACGTTTAGAACAGATTCTGATACTTTAATTAAGAAACCTGTAGTCAAAATTAATTATTTATTCCAAAAAAACATAAATTCTTCAATTTAGGGGTCAAAAAAATTTGGTTTTGGAGATGACCATTCTAAACCTAGTTTTTTACCGCTTTGGACACTTGCTATATCACGTTTTAATAAAAAATTTCTATTTTTTCGTTAAGATTCTATTTTATAAATTGCCAGTCAAAAACCAATTCGCAAATGTTATATAAAAGCTTGTTTAAAATACTTTCTGGCTGCTTAATATCTGTTCAGCTTTATGCACAACCCTTAAAAACAACAGTTGCCATTATTCCTGAGCCTGTTTCAATTATGATGAACGAGGGAAAGTTTACACTTCCCAAGAACGTGGTTATTCAAAGCAGTAAGCATCCTGAACTTGAATCAGCACTTAATTTTATGACGACGCGATTTGAAACAGCTGCCGGAAGAAAGGTAACGGTCGTAAATTCTGCAACTCCCGGAGTAAGTATTCGGTTAATGCTAAACTCAGAAGTAGATACCGGTATCGCAACCGAAGGTTATCGTCTGTTGGTAACCACAGACCACATTACCATAAGGGCAAATAAGCCTGCTGGTATTTTTTATGGGGTGCAAACACTAATGCAACTGTTTCCGAAAGAAATTGAAAGTAAAGAACTAGCCGAAAATGTACAATGGAGTGCCCCTGCACTTTCAATTGCAGATTACCCAAGGTTTGGTTGGAGGGGCTTAATGTTTGATGTTTCAAGACATTTCTTTACTAAAAATGAAGTTATGCAATATATAGATGCGATGGTGCGCTATAAATTCAATATACTTCATTTGGGTTTAACCAATGATGAAGGTTGGAGAATTGAGATTAAAGGTTTACCCAGACTAACTGAGATAGGTGCGTGGAACGTAAAACGCATCGGCACGTTTGGAGAATTTATCCCTCCTACTGCCGATGAACCTCGAAACTACGGTGGTTTTTATACCCAGGAAGACATTAAAGAATTGGTTCAATATGCAAAAGAAAGGTTTGTAAATATCCTTCCGGAGATCAATGTTCCTGCACATAGCCTGGCTGCCATTGTCTCTTATCCTGATCTATCTTGTACGGAAGGTGCTGAAAAATATGTAGTACGTTCTGGTGAACAAATCATGGACTGGTCTAAAGGTGCTCCGCCAATTGCACTGGTTGACAACACACTTTGCCCTGCGAACGAGAAAGTTTATCAATTTCTGGATACGGTATTTACGCAGGTTGCAGCACTGTTTCCCTTCGAATATATTCACGCCGGTGGTGATGAAGCCCCAATAAATTATTGGCAAAAAAGCAGCGCTATCAAAGCCCTGATGCAGAAAGAAAACTTGAAAGATATGCACGCCCTACAGGGGTATTTTACCAAACGGGTTGAGAAGATTATTAATTCAAAAGGTAAAAAAATGATAGGCTGGGACGAAATTTTGGAAGGTGGTTTAAATCCTAGTGCCGCGATAATGAGTTGGAGGGGAATGAAAAGCGGAATTGAAGCTGCCAAAAAGAAACATGAAGTAGTAATGAGCCCTGTAGAATTTGCATATCTTGATTACATGCAGTCTGACAAAATTATGGAACCTAATGTTTATGCTTCACTTCGTTTAAAGGATACATACAAATTTGACCCACTGCCAGAAGGGGTAGATAAAAAATACATCAAAGGTGGGCAAGGTAATTTATGGACCGAACAAATTTACAATCTTCGCCAGGCAGAATATATGACCTGGCCAAGAGGATTTGCTCTGTCTGAATCTTTATGGTCCCAAAAAGAAAAAATAGACTGGAACCGGTTTTTCCCGCGGGTTGAAAAGCATTTTGAGCGATTGAATATAGCTGAAATAAAATTTGCACCCAGCGTCTACGACCCCATTTTTAATGTACGCCGTTTAGCAGAAAACAAATTAAGTGTTTCACTTTCTACAGAGGTTGATGGCCTGGATGTTTATTACTCATTTGATAATTCATATCCCGATAGGTTTTATCCTAAATATACAGAAGCGCTAATTGCCCCGGTTGATGCAACATTGCTTCGTGTAATTACCTATAGAGGTAAAGAACCAGTAGGCCGGATGGTAAATATGCCTATCTCTGAATTAAAAAGCAGGTTGCCTAAATAACAATTCTAAAGATGCTTAAAAAGGCTAAATATACTTTGCGCAAAAAAAAATTGGATGGTGAATATTTTTTTCGGCTGATTACTTTTTTTAAATTGTATTTTATCTAAAGGAATTCGTCCAGCTTAGTATGTTTTTGCTTTTAATTTTTAGAAACGCTCTAAAATTTATATTTAGGTGTTTGAATTATGGCTATAAAGAGTACTTTTGCAAATCCAAAAAACGCTTATACGCGGCTTAATTTTTTATTTAAATAAGCATTAGAAATTAATATGTCAAACTCTGGAAAAATAGCGCAGATCATTGGTCCGATAGTAGATGTTAGCTTTGCGGATAACGCCAAACTTCCTAAAATATACGATGCACTACAGATAGTTAAAGACAACGGTCAGAAAATTATTTTAGAAGTTCAACAACATTTAGGAGAAGATCGGGTGCGTGCTATTGCAATGGACTCTACAGATGGTTTAGTCCGCGGAATGGTGGTTACAGACACAGGCTCGCCTATACGGATGCCGGTTGGTGACAAAATTAAAGGCCGCTTATTTAATGTAGTTGGTCAGGCTATTGACGGTATTGATGAGGTTGATAACATAGGTGGTTATCCCATTCACAATACTCCGCCTAAATTTGATGAATTGTCTACCGATACAGAGGTTCTTTTTACAGGAATTAAAGTGATTGATCTTCTAGAGCCCTACGCTAAAGGAGGCAAGATAGGTTTATTTGGAGGAGCCGGTGTTGGTAAAACCGTGCTGATTATGGAGCTGGTAAACAACATTGCGAAAGCATATGCAGGTTTATCCGTTTTCGCCGGTGTTGGCGAACGTACCCGGGAAGGAAATGATCTTTTACGGGAATTTATTGAATCAGGCGTTATTAATTATGGCGATGAATTCAGGGAGTCTATGGAAAAAGGAGGTTGGGATTTAAAGTCAGTAGATAAAGAAGCGTTGAAAGAATCAAAAGCCACATTGGTTTTTGGCCAGATGAATGAACCTCCGGGCGCACGTGCACGTGTAGCATTATCTGGGTTAACAGTTGCGGAATATTTTCGGGATGGCGAAGGCGAAGGTCAGGGAAAAGATATCCTTTTCTTTGTTGATAATATTTTTCGTTTCACTCAGGCAGGCTCAGAAGTTTCGGCATTATTGGGTCGTATGCCATCTGCTGTTGGATACCAGCCAACTCTTGCTACAGAAATGGGATTAATGCAAGAGCGTATTACTTCAACAAAAAGGGGTTCTATCACATCCGTTCAGGCAGTATATGTACCTGCGGATGATTTAACAGATCCGGCGCCTGCTACAACTTTTGCCCACTTAGACGCAACAACTGTATTATCGCGTAAAATTGCTGAACTTGGAATCTACCCGGCGGTAGATCCATTAGATTCAACTTCACGGATATTAAATGCTGCTACCCTGGGTGACGAGCATTACGGTACCGCTCAAAAAGTTAAAGAAATTTTACAACGATATAAAGAACTTCAGGATATCATCGCCATTTTAGGTATGGATGAATTGTCGGAAGAAGATAAATTAATTGTTGGCCGGGCACGCCGCGTACAACGATTCTTATCTCAGCCATTTTTTGTGGCCGAACAATTTACGGGTTTAAAGGGTGTTTTGGTAGATATTAAGGATACTATTAAAGGCTTTAACATGATTATGAACGGCGAAGTGGATGAGTATCCGGAGGCAGCTTTTAACCTGGTTGGCACCATTGAAGATGCGATTGAAAAAGGCAAAAAATTATTAGCAGAATCAAATGGATAAATATGTACTGGGTAAAGCTTTTGCGTATTGAGATTAATCTCACCGTAATATTCAATATTCAATACTTAATACGCTACAAATGACCTTAGAAATTTTAACCCCAGATAAAACAATATATAATGGAGAAGTTACATCAGTAACTGTTCCAGGAACTATGGGTTTTTTTGAAGTTTTAAAAGACCACGCTCCAATAATTTCAACCCTTGAAAAAGGTAAAGTTACTATCCGCGGAGGCCATAAAGTTGAAGAAGTAGTGCATATTATTGGTGGGGTTGTTGAAGTTCAAAATAACAGAATAATTGTACTAGCTGAGGGCGTTGAGGAAATATCTTAAAATAATTTTTTAATTAAGTAACCGCCCGGCAAATTTTTTTAGCCGGGTTTTTTTATGCGATAATTTAAAAATTATAAATAATAGTGATGGTTTTAAGCAGAATTTAAAAAATTATCAGCTAATTTTAAAAATTGAACCCAAAACCAAATCAGAAATTAGTCTACCTAATAAAAACTTTAATTGGGCGTTAGCTATATAATCAATTTTAAATTTTATTATAAAAAGATAAACCAAATAATATTCTAATAATATAAATATGAAAATAACTGTTGACAAATTGAACAAGTAGCTCTACCTTAAAAAAACAAATTTCAATGTAAGTGAGCGTTTCTAATAACTAATTAACTATGGAATTATCAGAATCATATTTATTGTTCCGTCAATCGTTTTTTAACTTTTCCTACAGCATTCTACTTCTGTACTTTACAACCATGGCGCTATAATTTTATACAACTTCATATGCAGCGCCTTCTCCTCAAAAGACAAGGCTTTTTTTTTAAGATAAAAACGAACATGCAATATTATAATAACGAAACATTAATTTATTTAAACGGCGAATATGTTAAGGCAGCCGAAACCAAAACTGATCTTTACGGTCAGTCATTACATTATGGATATGGGGTCTTTGAAGGAATAAGGGCTTATCAAACTCATAATGGAACCCGTGTATTTAAAGCAAAAGATCACTTCAAACGTCTTCAGCGGTCGGCTGAATTAGTGAATATCCCATACAATTTCAATAATGATCAGCTAATTAATGCTACCTATAAAATTTTAGAATTAAACAATCTTAAAAACGCTTATATCCGCCCCATTATATTCAGTAGCCCAAACATGGCATTAACCAGGCCTGTAGAAACTTCTATAATGATCTGCGCCTGGGAATGGGAAGCTTATCTGGGGCACAAACTCTTAAAGGTTTGTATTTCAAGTTTTCAAAGGCCAAATCCACGATCTGTAAAAGTAGAAGCAAAAGTAACAGGGCATTATATCAATTCCATTTTAGCTTCTACAGAGGCAAGAGATAGGGGTTTTGATGAAGCTCTTTTATTGGATATGCATGAAAATATTGCAGAATCACCGGGGGCTAATTTCTTTTTGGAAAAAGATGGTTGCCTGTACACTCCACAACTTGGCAATATTTTACCCGGCATTACCAGAGCTACCGTGTTTGAAATCGGGCAAATGCTCGGCATCCCGGTCATTGAAAAAACACTAACAATTAAAGATATTGAATCAGCAGATAGTGCATTTTTTTGCGGTACTGCCACAGAAATTGCTGGGATTTACTCAATTGACAGTACCATTTTTAAAACCGATTGGAGGGAAAGTTTAGGTGCCACCATTCAGCTTACCTACAAAAATCTAGTTTTAGAAAAAGCAAACTATGAAGTTTTTATCTGAAATCATGGAAATGAACCGCTACAGCAAAACCATAACCGCTGATCCAACTCAGCCAGCAGCTCAAGCCATGCTTTATGGAATCGGCCTAACAACAGCTGATTTAAAAAAGGCCCAGGTCGGCATTGTCAGTATGGGTTACGAAGGCAATACCTGCAATATGCACCTGAATGATCTTGCTAAGCTGGTTAAAACCGGTGTTTGGAATAATGATTTGGTGGGATTGATCTTTAACACGATCGGCGTTAGTGATGGCATTTCTAATGGCACAGACGGAATGCGATATTCTTTAGTATCCCGGGATATTATCGCGGATAGCATTGAAGCCGTTTGTGGTGCCCAATACTATGATGGAATAATCGCGATTCCCGGTTGCGATAAAAATATGCCAGGTTCTATTATGGCTATGGGCCGGTTAAACCGCCCGGCGATAATGGTTTATGGCGGCAGTATCCATTCAGGTAAATATAAAGGACAATCATTAAATATCGTGTCCGCATTTGAAGCTTTGGGTCAAAAAATAGCAGGAAATTTAAACGAAGAAGATTTTCAAGGAATCATCCAAAACGCCTGTCCGGGAGCAGGTGCATGTGGTGGAATGTATACTGCCAATACCATGGCTTCTGCAATTGAAGCTTTGGGAATGAGTCTTCCTTACAGTTCTTCTTATCCTGCCTTGAGTGAAGAAAAAAAGGAAGAATGCATTAAAGCGGGCGGAGCCATTAAAATACTGCTTGAAAAAAACATTCTCCCGTCTGATATTATGACTGAAAAAGCCTTTCATAATGCCATTGTAATGGTGATGGTGTTAGGAGGTTCAACGAATGCGGTTTTGCATTTAATAGCGATGGCCCGCTCGGTTGATTTAAATTTATCCCTTGATGATTTTCAAAAAATAAGCGATAAAACACCTGTTTTAGCAGATTTAAAACCCAGCGGACAATACCTAATGGAAGATGTTCATCGGATCGGTGGCGTTCCCGCAATACTAAAATACTTGTTAAAAATGGGTTTAATTTACGGCGATTGCATAACCGTTACCGGAAAGTCAATAGCTGAGAACGTAGCTGATGCCAGGGATTTAAACTTTAATATGCAGGATGTGATACGCCCGGTTGAAGCCCCGATAAAAGATACAGGACATTTACAAATGCTTTACGGCAATTTATCGCCGAAAGGCTCTGTAGCAAAAATCAGTGGAAAAGAAGGCGATTGTTTTGAAGGCCCTGCCAGGGTTTTTGATGGCGAAAAATCCCTGATTGCTGGTATTCAAAGTGGAAAGGTACACAAGGGAGATGTGGTGGTCATTCGGCATGTTGGTCCGAAAGGAGCGCCGGGAATGCCGGAAATGCTAAAACCAACTTCGGCAATTATTGGTGCCGGTTTGGGGAAAACGGTGGCACTTATTACAGATGGCAGATTTTCAGGTGGTACACACGGTTTTGTAGTTGGTCATATCACACCAGAAGCATGGGAAGGAGGTGCGATTGCGCTTGTAAACGATGACGATATAATTGTAATTGATGCTAAAAATAATCATATCAACGTGATGATAAGTGATGCAGAGCTGGAAAAAAGACGCAATAATTGGGTGCAACCAAAGCCTAACGCAACTAAAGGAATATTATTTAAATACTTAAAACAAGTGAAAAATGCTAGTGAAGGATGTGTTACCGACGAAGACTAAACAAGCAGAGACGCTGACAAAATTAAGCGGATCGCAAATGATCCTGACTGCGTTAATGGAAGAGGGTGTAAGTACCATCTTTGGCTATCCTGGTGGAGCAATTATGCCTTTGTACGATGCCTTGTATGATTTTAATGACCATTTAAATCACATCCTGGTAAGGCATGAACAAGGTGCGGTTCACGCAGCACAAGGCTACGCAAGGGCTTCGGGGCTTACAGGTATTGTGTTTGCCACAAGCGGCCCGGGTGCTACAAATCTGGTAACCGGCCTGGCAGATGCCCAGATTGACAGTACGCCTATTGTCTGTATAACCGGGCAAGTTTACGCTCATTTACTTGGTACAGACGCTTTTCAGGAAACAGATGTAATTAACATTACAGCACCTGTTACAAAATGGAATTATCAGGTTACGGATGCCAAAGAAATACCTGAAGCCCTGGCAAAGGCATTTTATATAGCACGTAGCGGCAGGCCGGGGCCCGTTTTGATCGACATTACAAAAAATGCCCAGCTACAAATCGAAGAATTCAGCCCCTATAAAAAATGCCATCATATCCGTAGTTACAGGCCTTCACCCAAGGTTCGCATTGAACCTATCCAACAAGCTGCTGAACTAATTAACCAGGCCAAAAAGCCCTTTGTTTTGTTTGGGCAGGGGGTTATTTTGGGTAAAGCAGAGCAGGAGTTTAGATCTTTTATTGAGAAAACCGGAATACCTTCTGCCTGGACTATTTTAGGCGATAGCGCCATACCTACAGATCACCCGTTAAACGTCGGAATGCTGGGAATGCACGGGAATTACGGGCCAAATGTACTTACAAATCAATGCGACGTATTGATCGCCATTGGGATGCGTTTTGATGATCGAGTAACCGGTCGCCTCGATAAATATGCGAAACAAGCCAAAATTATTCACATGGATATCGATCCCGCCGAAATAGACAAAAATGTGAAGGCCGATATTGGAATCTGGGGCGACTGTAAAGAAACGCTTCCGCTGCTTTCTGAACTGGTAAAACCAAATTCGCATCAAGAATGGTTGCAACTCTTTGCTGATCACGATAAAGAAGAACGTCAAACCGTTATTCATCAGGAATTAAACCCGCAAAGCGGAGAAATAACAATGGGTGAAGTAATACGGAACCTGAATGAACTAACAGGTGGCGACGCTATTATAGTTACCGATGTTGGTCAGCATCAAATGGTTGCCTGCAGATATGCCAAGTTTAATTCAAGCCGTTCAAATATTACTTCAGGTGGTTTGGGTACGATGGGATTTTGCTTGCCGGCTGCAATTGGAGCAAAATTCGGGGCCCCAGAAAGAACTGTTGTAGGAATTGTTGGTGACGGGGGTTTTCAAATGACCTTACAAGAGTTGGGAACGATTATGCAATCGAAAGTTGATGTAAAGATCGTAATCTTAAACAACCGCTTTTTAGGAATGGTCAGACAATGGCAGCAATTATTTAATGATAAGCGCTATTCGTCGGTAAATATTGAAAGTCCTGACTTTGTTGCACTTGCAAAAGCTTACCGAATTGATGGCCAGCTAGTTGAAGATAGAAACAATTTAAATGAAGCCCTAAAAACGATGCTGGACAATAAAGGAAGTTATCTATTGGAAATCCTGGTAGGCAAAGAAAACAATGTATTCCCGATGGTGCCACAAGGTTGTAGCGTAAGTGAGATCAGGTTAAAATAAAGCCTTATCCAGGCAGATGACTTTAACTTTGATGTAGAAAAGAGTAGTTGAGAGTATGGAAACTGGTAAAAGGTTTTTGAAAAGCGGGTTTCAGGTTGCTATTTAAGTTGGCCCTGCTTTTCGTCTTAATCTTTTTGCCTTGAAGTGGTTCAAAAAGGATTTTCACCTCAATCAGGTTTTGTTAGAGGAGCGAAGAGGCATTTTAAAATTAATATTAAAATAATGAGCGATATAAATATCAATCAAAATACCAGTTTGTTTTCCAAGGAAGATGACGGTTCTGAAACTAAACAGGAATATACGTTTACGGTTTATTCAGAAAACCGGATTGGAATATTGAGCCGCATTGCTATCATTTTTTCCAAGCGTAAAATCAATATTGAAAGCTTGAACACCTCCCCTTCGGAAATTGAAGGGATACATCGTTTCAATATAGTGATCCAGGAAACCGGCGAAGTGGTAAAAAAGCTCGCCCGGCAGATTGAAAAGCAGGTTGAGGTTTTAAAAGTTTATTACAGTACCAATGATCAGATCATCTGGCAGGAACTTGCTCTATATAAAGTTCCTACGGATGTAATTGCTGAAAAAGTAGAAGTAGAAAGATTGCTGCATCAATTTGGAGCTACCGCAGTAGTGATTCGAAAAGATTACACCGTGTTTTCTGTTACGGGACACAAAGAAGAAACAGACCGCTTGGTAACTGCCCTGGAACCATACAGTTTAATTGAATTTGTTAGGAGCGCCCGGGTCGCGATTATAAAAAACAGTCGTGGATTTCATGAAAAACTAAAAGAATTTGAGGCCCTGGAACCAGGCGAAGAAGTTATTGAAAATGAGTTTTTAAATAAAGGGGACGATGTTTTTACAATGTAAGACGTATGGAATGCAAAGATTAAACACAGTTGCGTGAGGGATTGCAGCGGAAATCCTTTTTGCCCATCCTGAGCGCAGCGAAGGATCGGGCAAAAAGATTGAAGCGAAAAGCCCGACCCGCAGGGACACGCCCAAATAAATAACTAAAGTAATATCAAGAACAAAATTCATAACTCAAATCACATGTAACTAAGTCCGTAAAGTTTAATAAAAGCAAGCTAACCTAAAACTAGTACCGACTACTTTCAAACTACAAAACTTAAAATCAATAAAACTAAATAACATGGCACAAATCAATTTTGGCGGAACAGTAGAAAACGTTGTTACCCGCGAAGAATTTCCGTTAGAAAAAGCGTTGAATATATTGGAAAAAGAAGTAGTAGCCGTAATCGGTTATGGCGTACAAGGTCCCGGGCAAGCTCTTAACCAAAGAGATAACGGGGTTAACGTTATTATTGGCCAACGTAAAAATTCAAAAAGCTGGGATAAAGCTGTCGCTGATGGATTTATTGAAGGCGAGAACCTTTTTGAAATTGAAGAAGCTTTAAAACGCGGAACCATTATTTGTTATCTATTAAGTGATGCTGCTCAGATTGAACTCTGGCCTACCGTTAAAAAACACCTTACGCCGGGCAAAGCGCTTTACTTTTCGCATGGTTTCGGAATTACCTTTAATGAGCAAACCGGCATTATCCCTCCAGAAGGTGTGGACGTATTTTTGGTTGCCCCAAAAGGATCCGGCACTTCTTTACGCCGGATGTTCCTTCAGGGCAGGGGTTTAAATTCCAGTTACGCTATTTTTAAAGACGCCACCGGACGGGCAAAGGAAAGAGTAATTGCATTGGGAATCGCTGTAGGTTCCGGCTATTTGTTCGAAACAGATTTCAGAAAGGAGGTTTTCAGTGATCTTACAGGTGAACGCGGTACTTTAATGGGTGCGATTCAGGGAATTTTTGCGGCTCAATACCAAGTTTTAAGAGATAACGGCCACTCGCCATCTGAGGCTTTTAACGAAACCGTTGAAGAGTTAACGCAAAGCTTAATGCCTTTAGTTGCTGAAAATGGCATGGACTGGATGTATGCAAATTGTTCTACCACTGCGCAACGTGGCGCATTAGATTGGTGGAAAAGGTTCCGCGATGCAACACAACCCGTTTTTGCAGAATTATATAAGAGCGTTGCAAGCGGAGTTGAGTCACAACGATCAATTGACTCCAA
>JACMND010000082.1 GCA_014378705.1 Pedobacter sp.
CCTAAAAAACTTTTCTTCGGGAATGAAACAGCGGGTTAAGCTTGCTCTGGCATTTTGCTCAGACACTAAAATTCTTTTACTTGATGAGCCTGTTTCAAATTTGGATCATCAGGGAGTAGAATGGTATCTCTCTTTAATCGAACAATTTTCTTCAGATCGTTTGGTTATTGTATGTTCCAATCAGCAACAAGAATATGGATTTTGTGATGAAAGGATTAATGTAGAGGATTTTAAGTAAACATCTTTATTAAACCAATTTTTTAACCGCTTAAACGAAGATATCAAGCCTGTGATGTTGAATTTGTGCCCCTTTGTGTTCTTTTATCTACCCCCCTTGCCTACACGGAAATTTTAACCGCTAAGTGCGCAGAGATTTCCGCAAAGGGCGCTGTGGCTTTGCTTAATTCTTTGCCTAACCCTGCAGTTAAAAAACGGAGAGAATGGTCTACCGGACACAAAGTTATTTATTTGGGTAGGTGCCCGATTGTCTGCCTTAGAGTATAAAGAGCCTGAGTTCTTAACACCTCTGTTTGAAAATTAAAACTTTCCCCGTATCTTTGCGGCTCAAAATCAACAGCAGATTATGGCAAAAGCGTCAGAAATTAAATCCGGTAATATTTTACGTTACAATAACGAGTTGGTCTCTGTGGAAGAGATTATTCACCGTACCCCGGGTAAAGGCGGCGCTTTTTACATTGGTAAACTTCGGAATATTAGAAGCGGAAAAATTGTTGAAGCAAGAATGGGAACAGATGAACAGGTTGAGATCTGCAGGGTCGAAACCAGTGATTACCAATATCTTTACGAAGAAGGAAATTATTTCGTTGTAATGGATAATACCTCCTTCGAGCAATTTAGCATTGAGAAAACTCTATTTGGTTCTGCTGCGAGATTTTTGAAAGAGGGGATGAATGTTATTGTTTCTTTTGAAAGTGAAGAGCCGATTATGGCCCAGGCTCCAACAACTGTGGAACTTGAAATTACTTATACTGAGCCGGCAGTAAAGGGGGATACTTCAACAAATGCTCTCAAAAGTGCTACTGTTGAAACAGGAATAGAAATAAAAGTACCTTTATTTGTTAACCAAGGTGATAAAGTAAGAGTTGATACCCGTACGGGTGATTATATAGAAAGAGTTAAGTAGTATTAAAATTAGTTTTAGTTTTAGGTTGATAGGCGGTCTTTCCAGTGTTGGAAAGGCCGTTTTTTTTATATATTAGGAAGAGTTTTATAGATTAGCATTGTGGATAAAACTACACTCCGTAAATTGTTTTTAAATCGCCGATTGAAAATCACCCGTTCAAGTTACTGGATGCTTACGGAGGATATTATGGATCAGGTAAGGCTTA
The DNA here is from genome assembly GCA_014378705.1 of Pedobacter sp. Lineage (GTDB taxonomy): Bacteria > Bacteroidota > Bacteroidia > Sphingobacteriales > Sphingobacteriaceae > Daejeonella. Next base: position 1,350 of record JACMND010000082.1, read on the forward strand.
TCAATTGGGCTGAATTCAAGATAGTCCATGTATTTATGCCCATCCGAAAACATAATGAGATAGATACTTTTTCCATTTTAAATTATTTTAAGATGGAATTCCCTGATTTACAAATTGTTATTCCGAAAACAAACTTTAAAAAATTTGAAATAGTTAATATTCTTTACGATCATGAGTACACTTTACTTGGAAGAAATAAATTTGATATTCCGGAACCCATTCATGGAAAGGTAATTTCCCCGGAGCTGATCGACCTGGTTTTTATCCCTTTGCTTGCGTGCGATTTGCAGGGAAACCGGGTGGGTTATGGAAAGGGCTTTTATGATCGGTTTTTATCGAAATGCAGGTACGATGTTAAAAAAATTGGCCTTACGTTTTTTGATCCGGTGGATAAAATAGATGATGTTAATGTATTTGATATTCCGCTGGATGCGTGTATTACCCCAAAGAAAACCTGGGTTTTTACTAATTTTTAATTGGGGCTCTTGGCATTAAAAACCGCCCGGTAAACACGGAGATGCACGGAGCTGGGTGGATAATTTTTACCGCAAAGTGGGAGATAGGGCAAGCCCTATGTTATGGTTAAAAAGAACTTTGATTGCATATTTTTAA
>JACMND010000083.1 GCA_014378705.1 Pedobacter sp.
CCTCTGGTTATTATTCAGCGATACGCTATAATTAAAGGATTGGATCCGATAACTACAGATGAACAGCGGGCGGTTTATGATAAATTAATACTGAGAACGCTTTACGGAATTGTAAATGCGGCCAGAAATTCTGCCTGACAGCAAGGAAACCTTATTTAAATCTGTAAACAGCCAATTTTAGTAACCATACGCATCGTTTTGTTTTTTCATTTTATTACTCATAAAATGGATCAGTATCATGATAAAAAATAAACGAATTTTTAAAATTATAGAGTAGAAATATAATCACATGTAATATATTTAATTTATGATAGATTTGATTTCAGGATGCAAACTAAAAATCTCCATAAACAACGTGCCTTAACCTAATGAGCAGAAATATTTTTAAGATAACCCTTTGTGTGTTTTATGGCATTCTTTCAAAGTTTCAGGCTTACAGCCAGGATGGTATTTTAAACGACACCGCAAGCACTGTTTATGCCAGGTCGCTTTTTATAAAGGCCAATGCCAAGCAATCCCGTTTATTTAATGGAAGGGAATACATCCCTTATGACCCATCTATTGAGAATCATCCTTTTTTTTTAAGTAAAGATTGGACTAAAGGGAGCATCCATTACGATGGCGGTTCATTTAGCGGGGTACCAATGCTTTATGATCTTACAAAAGATGAAGTGGTTGTTTTAAATTTCTTGCTCCCGGATAAGTTAAGTTTGGTTAAACAAAAAGTTCAAGAATTTAATCTTCACGAACACCGGTTCATTTATTTAAAAACAGACAGCTCAGATAAAGTAATTTCTCCTGGCTTTTATGACTTGCTATACCGGGATAAGATCTCGGTTTTAGTAAAGCGAAGAAAGATTATTAAAGTAATTGGGAATACGAGCATGAAGACCAGCTTTGAAGAGGAAGATCGTTTTTTTATGATTCATAAAGGAATTTCCTACCCTGTTAAAACACTGCCTTCAGTTTTAAAAGTTTTAAAAGATAAGAAGCCGGAAATACAGCAATACCTCAGAAAAAATGGAATTATTTTTAGGGATAACCCAGAAAAAGCGATTGTTGCTATTGCTTCACAGTATGACCAGTTGAGCAACTAATATGAAAATTTTTACCTTTCTCTTCCTCATCATTAGTTTTCAAATTCAGGCTCAGGTTAAAGACTCGCTTGTAACCGGTACTTTTAATAACCTGCAGATGAACGAATTTGTTACGCAGCTTGAATCGCAAACATCTTATCATTTTTATTACAAGAGTGCAGACTTTGATAGCTTAAAAATCAACTTTTCTGTAACTGATCAGGCTTTGCCGGCTGTACTTACTATGGCGTTTAAAGGTTCTTCATTTAAGTTCGCTATTGATGGGGAACACGTTTTTTTAAGCAGCAACAAAACAATTAAAACCGAGCTCCCGGCGGATTTTTTTGCTTCCGCCAGTTCGTCACCTCAGATAGAAAAGGAGGAGGTTGAAATGGCGGCGAATACAGAAGTTAAAACGATCCGTGCGACGCTTGAAAATAAATTATACACGATCGGGCGAAAGTCAGGTAATTTATCAGGAACGGCCACATTAAGCGGCAGCGTTAGGAATATAAAAAGTGGAGAGCCGGTAGCAGGCTCCTCGGTGTACATTGAAAAACCAAGGATTGGTACTTCTACAGATCAGTACGGGTATTATTCAATCACCATTCCCAAAGGGTCCAATGTTCTTCACATTAAAGGCGCCGGAATGAAAGAACGAAAACACCAAATTATCATATACGGCGACGGTAAACTCAACGTTGAACTCCAGGATCAAGTATTTGCATTAAAAGAAGTTGTCATATCTGCCGAGCGTGCTGCGAACGTAACCCGGGTTCAGTTGGGAGTGGAAAAATTAACCATTCAAAATATCAAACAAATTCCGGCGGTATTTGGTGAAGCTGATATTATTAAAGCGGTATTAACACTTCCTGGTGTAAAATCTGTAGGCGAAGCGAGCTCAGGATTTAATGTAAGAGGTGGTTCAACAGATCAAAACCTGATACTTTTTAATGACGCAACCATTTACAATCCTGCCCACTTTTTCGGGTTTTTCTCTGCGTTTAACCCGGAAGTTGTAAAGGATATTACACTTTATAAAAGTAGTATTCCATCAAAATATGGTGGCCGTCTTTCTTCAGTTTTGGATATAAGTACCAGAGAAGGAAACAAAAAGAAGTTTTCCGGTTCCGCCGGAATTGGTTTACTTACCAGCCGGTTAAATATTGAAGGACCGCTAATTAAAGATCGTACATCCGTAATCATTGGCGGACGCACCACCTATTCTAATTGGTTACTTGACTTGCTGCCGAAACAATACAACAATAGCAGAGCTTCTTTTTATGATCTAAACCTTGGGATTAACCACA
>JACMND010000084.1 GCA_014378705.1 Pedobacter sp.
AGAGATCCAGGCTTTTTCCCCAGGTATTTTTTGCCATTTGCTGGCTATGCTCAGGCTGGCAAAAGAGGTTTTTTTGTTTAATCCTTAACGCCAAGATCACGACATGAAAATTTGCCTGATGCCAGGATGTGAAGCACCATCATCAGACTTAAAGGGACCGCCAAAAACCTGCATAACTGGTTATCCAATTTATAAGGGCAATTTCTACACTATTTCGCAGAAAACTATTTACGTATGTTTGTTATTCTTAATGTGTTATGAGAAACAAGTACATGAAACGTGGGCTGGCACTCTTTCTGGCTGGAATTGCCCTGATACTTTTCGGATATTATCTAAAGGATACCGAGCTGATGAAATACGGCTGGGCCATGATAATTGGCTATTCGGCTTTTGGATTCGGCGTTTTATACATTGTATATAGTTTAATGCGAAAAATTGAACGGAAAGCGATACTTGATGATAGGGCAGAAGAAGCTGGAAAAGAGAATAGTTAATCAGCCGTTTCCTCATTATTGTGAAAACACTTTCAGATTTTATGAGGAAGTTTTTTAAAAGTTTTATTTACGGAATTCAGGGAATTTCTTATGCATTAGGCACACAGCTTAATTTTAAAGTTCATTTTATCGCTGCAATTTTAGTTTTGGTTTTGGGATTTTTTTTAAACATCGATTCCCGGGAATGGCTCTGGATTGTTCTTGCCATAAGCTTGGTTTTATTTTCCGAATTACTAAATACTGCACTGGAAGTTTTAGTGGACCTCGTTTCTCCTGATTATCATATTAAAGCCAAAATAGTTAAGGATGTTGCCGCGGGAGCTGTATTGGTCACAGCCTTGTTCGCGATAATAACAGGGCTGATTATCTTTATTCCCAGGATTTTTTAAGATGCTGCATAAAACTCGTGGCATTGTCTTTAAAACTACCAGTTATTCTGAAAGCAGTGTGGTAGTGCAGGTTTTTACAGAAAAATTTGGTTTACAGTCTTACCTGATCAATGGAGTTAAAAAGCCAAAAGCTAAAATTAAGATAAACATCCTGCAACCTTTACATTTGCTAGATATGGTAGTTTACCATAAACCTGCCGGAAATATTCAACGGGTTGCGGAATTAAGGCAACAGCCTTTATTTTTAACTATTCCGTATGATATTGCCAAAACTTCACTGGTTATGTTTTTAAATGAAGTTTTATATAAAGCAATCAGGCAGCACACCGCAGACGAAGTTTTATTTGAGTTTTTATACCACGCTATTGAGATCCTGGATCGGATTGAAAGCGGTACAGCAAACTTCCATTTGTATTTTTTGCTGCGGTTAACCCGATTTTTAGGTTTTTACCCTGATTTAACACAGGCGAACTACGCGGGTTTTTTTGATCTGAGTAGTGGCAAATTCAGTAACCAAATACCGCCTCATGCCTTGATTATTGAACAGCCTGTGACTGCATTATGGCTTAATTTGCTTAAAAGCAGGTTTGATGATTTAAATTTATTAAGTATTTCCGCATCAGATAGAAGAATTGTTTTATTTAAAATTCTGGAATATTACCGGCTGCACATAGAAGGTTTCGGACAAATTAAATCACATCTCATTCTGGAAGAGGTGCTTGGTTAAATTTTTTAGAATTATTTTGGGAAATTGCTTCAGAGGTCTATATTTGCAATCCAAAACAAAGGGAGATTAGCTCAGCTGGTTCAGAGCATCTGCCTTACAAGCAGAGGGTCACTGGTTCGAACCCAGTATCTCCCACATTGAAAATCAAGCACTTACATTAATTTGTAGGTGCTTTTTTTATGCGCCCTCACATACAATTTGCATTCAACTATCTGCAAGTGCCTAAAATCTGATTGAAAATAACTCTTGAATTTTATGGGAAAAAATGCTTGTTAACGCAATGGAAATGTTTTCCTAATATATTTAAGGACAATCCATCAGCATTAAATGGTCTTTTGTAGCAGGTTTTTCAAAGTAGTTACCCTCAACCCATCTTTCATCGTACTTCAATTTCAGAAACTGAAACTTTAATACATCCCTTTCTTTAACGATGTGCCGGAAAAATAAACCTTGGTATTTAGCTGGCTTTGCCTTGAAAGCCTCTACTAATATTTTTTCTTGTGTCATAATATCTAAAGGTAAATAGAATAACAAAGCGGATTTGAAAATGCAGGTTTTGCCGATTTCAAAGGTTTTGCATTTTTTTGATTTTGTACCTCTGATCTAAAAGCTATGATAAAGGAAAGAATTTGTAGTTATCTGTAAGCAGACCCGCATTTGACTCGACTGCTTAGCGACCTGAATGCAATATGTACTTTTTCGTATAAATCAATTTATACTTTTTAGTATATTTGTACCAGAAGGTTAAATTAAGTACCACAAAATTCTATAAATCATGAGTAAAGAATCATCCACAGCAACCCTTGAAGATTATACCACGAGTGATTATAAATATGGATTTACCAGTAACATTGATACTGAGCTCATTCCAAAAGGTTTAAATGAAGATATCGTTCGATTAATATCTTCTAAAAAGGATGAACCTCAATGGTTGCTTGACTGGCGTTTAAAAGCCTTCAGGCATTGGGAGACAATGACGGAGCCTAAATGGCCGAATGTAAAATATCCCCCCATCAATTACCAGGACATTATTTATTATGCTGCTCCAAAACAAAAAAAGATACTCAACAGCCTGGATGAAGC
>JACMND010000085.1 GCA_014378705.1 Pedobacter sp.
AAAGCCGATGCCCGGTCTCCGACCCACCGACCAAACTGAAAAACAACGGCGTAAAAAAAAGCCCGGCGCTGTCAACCGGGCTCTCTGCGTTTTGACCTTACCCTGCTTTTTTCTTTGGATCCGCTTTCTTCTGTGCTGAGCTTTTCTTTTGAGTAGGCTTATTCTTCCTCGGTTCAGCTTTCTTTTTCGGCATAAAATTAAATTTAAGGTTAGTGAATTATTTACTCATAGCTGCAGCGTATTTCTTCCCGTTCTTCCGGTTGGTCCTTTCAGAAGCGGCAACTTTACAGCAGAACTATAAGTAAACAAAGATATGCCTATAAGGGTAAATTCGATGTTTGATCAAGGTCTGCCGCACGGGGCATATTGTAAACGTTTTTACGCCGTTTATGGTCTTATAAATAAGAAATAGCTATGAGTTACTTCTCAGGGTCAAGCGCCTTTTCTATCCTTCTGCTCATTTCTTTTAAATGAATCTTAGTCATTTGATCAGCAGAACGTACAGAAGCTGAAATTATTTCTGCTTTTAAAGAAATTAAGTGCGCACGTACTGAGGACTGAACATCTACATAATCATTATCGACAGGCGTAGCAGTACGGCCGGCAATAGTTCCCGGAGTAACAATTACAGGCGGTGGCGGGTTTAAAACCAGATTCATTCTATCAACATACATCTGTTGCAATTGTCTGCGGTAAACATCAATTGATTTTTGTGCGGGCAATTCACTCCAAATTCCCTTTTTTACATCTGCCAGCAATTCAGGAATTGTGTAAGTTTCAGCTCCGGGGAAAGTTGCCGCCTGTACAAGGTGATTTAAGGTATAAGAACTGAAAATGCTTCCCAAAATCCCTTCCTGTAAATTTCCTATGACTTTTAAACCGTTTAATCCTGTTTTGCTGTAAATGTCATTGTTTAAAAGCCATACAGGTGTTTTAAAAAGATTTTCATTTAAATAAGCTACAGCTTCTTTTTGCTTTGCTTTCGATACCGTCTCAAAAACAACTCCCGCTTCTTCCGTTAGTTTTGGTGTTTTCATGATTCCACCGATTGTTCTGGATACATGATTATTGTACCGGTTAAATTGAGCACTAACTTCACCATACATCATTTCGAGATCACTGTAATCTTCGTTGGCAACTTTTGTCCATTCATTTAAGTTTGGAATAATTCTTTTCAGGTTTTTAATACCATATAAACTTCCTTTCACTGCATCATCTCCCACCTGCTCTGAAAGGTTACGAGGGTCATCTCTGTTCGATTCGCCATCCCCAAACCACAGGCGCTTATTTTTCATATTTTCCATGACCCATTTGTTCATGAAAGTTTTTTCTGCATCCGCAGTTTTGTATTCATCAAATCTGCGATAACCCCAATTAATAGCCCAGTCATCGTAATCGCCGATTTTAGGAAAAATACCTTTTGATCCGATATTATCTTCAGGTTGTGCTACATAGTTAAAGCGGGCATAATCCATTATGGATGGTGTATGCCCATTTGCTTCTACCCATGCTTTATCTCTTAATTTTTCAACAGGCACAGTAGATGAGGATCCGAAATTATGTCTCAAACCGATTGTGTGTCCCACTTCATGAGATGAAACAAAACGGATTAATTGTCCCATCAATTCATCATCAAAAACCATTTTTCTCGCACGGCTATCTACGGGAGATGCCTGCACAAAATACCAGTTGCGAATTAACTGCATTACGTTATGGTACCAATTTATATGGCTTTCCATTATTTCTCCGCTGCGAGGATCTGCAACGCTTGGCCCACTGGCATTTGGTATTGTGGAAGGTTTGTAAACAATTGCTGAAAAGCGTGCATCTTCCAGGCTCCATTCAGGGTTCTCCTCCTTGGTAGGCGCTTTTTTTGCCATGATGGCATTTTTAAAACCGGCTTTTTCAAAAGCAGTTTGCCAGTCATTTACACCTTGTATAAGATAAGGGACCCATTTAGGAGGAGTTGCGGGATCTATATAAAAAATGATAGGTTTTTTCGGCTCAACGAGTTCACCTCTTTTATATTTATCCATTTCTTCATCCTTAGGTTCCAGCCGCCAGCGTTTTATGATCGAAACTTTTTTAACACCCTGAGGATTTAAGTCAAAATCTGTGTATCCTACGTTGAAATATCCCACACGGGGATCATAATATCGGGCCTGCATAGGGTTCTTAGGCAACAATACTATGGAACTGTTTAACTCTAATGTTACATTTCCAAAAGTAGGCGCGGTGGGTGAACTTGAATATGTTTTAACTGTGACAACTTCTATATTTATAGGAAAGGTTTTAACTGCAATTACATAAGACTTATCTTTTTGTATTGCTGCCAGATTAGCTCTTTTTTTTGTGCCGCTGTTTAAAAATAAAACATCATTATCACCGTTTACAAAGTCTGTTACATCTATCACAACAGCTGATGTATCTTTTGAGAATGCTTTAATGTCAAAAGCAAATTCAATAGGCTGAATATTTGAATTATTAACTGACGTGAACATCGGTGAAGCAGAATCTTTTGTATATTCTGCA
>JACMND010000086.1 GCA_014378705.1 Pedobacter sp.
AAATCAACAGCTTCTTGACTTAAATCCTGCTTATGTAACCGCGAATGCAAATGTAGAAGTAAAAGAACGCGACAAAATTGTGCTCGGCACCATTTATTCTGAAACGGTTAAAAATTTAGAAGTTAGTAAAACCATGCTTGCGCAAGAAACGCCAACGGTGCAAATAGTTGATGAACCAGAACTTCCCCTAATTAAAAACAAGCTAAAATATTCATTTGCAATGTTGATTGGAGCTTTATCTGGATTTTTTATAATGGCGGCTTATAAGATGCTGAATCGGTAAATGCTTATTTTCTAACGATACTTTAAAAAAATTTCTTTTAGGATGCAATAGAATTGGTTGTAAAACTTATGGCAAGCTTTTTTACATTTTTAATTATGGCTTCTGAATCATAGCCACACTCATCCCAAATTTCTGGCTGCTCGCCATGCTCCACAATGCTATCCGGGATACCCAAACGAATGATTTTTGCTGCATAATTATGATCAGCCATAAATTCAGCAATGGCACTGCCCATCCCGCCTGTAACACATCCATCTTCAACAGTAATAATTTTTTTAAAATTTTTAAATACAGTATGAAGTAATTCTTCATCCAATGGCTTCACAAAACGCATGTCATAATGGGCTGGATGTATCCCTTCAGCGTTCAATTCCAAACAAGCTTTTACGGCTTCATTCCCAATATGCCCGATTGTTAAAATCGCCACATCTTCACCACCACAAATCTTACGTGCTTTACCTATCGGGATAAAATTTAATGGTCTTTTCCATTCAGGCATTACGCCATTTCCACGAGGATAACGAATTGAAAAAGGACCCATATCATCATGCTGTGCAGTAAACATCAAATTGCGAAGTTCCTCTTCATTCATAGGTGCAGAAACAATCATGTTTGGAATGCACCGCATGTAAGCAAGATCATAAGCTCCATGATGAGTTGGCCCGTCTGCACCGGCAATTCCGGCCCGGTCCAGACAAAAAACAACGTTTAAATTTTGTATCGCTACATCATGTATAACCTGATCGTAAGCACGTTGCATAAAGCTGGAGTAGATATTACAAAACGGGATCATGCCTTGTGTAGCCAGACCAGCAGAGAAGGTAACCGCATGCTGTTCGGCAATACCTACATCAAAAGCCCTTTGAGGCATTTCCTTCATCATTATGTTTAATGAGCAGCCGGAAGGCATAGCGGGCGTAATTCCCATTATTTTGGGATTTGCCCGGGCAAGTTCAACAATAGTGTATCCGAAAACATCCTGGTATTTAGGTGCCTGAGGTTTATCGTAATTATTCCTTTTTATTTCTCCCGTTATTTTATCGAACAATCCCGGTGAATGCCATTTGGTCTGATCTTTTTCTGCAAGGGCGTAACCTTTACCTTTAACCGTAACGCAATGCAGGAGTTTAGGACCGGGAATTTCGCTTAGATCCCTGATAACTTTTACAAGATGTTTGACATCATGGCCATCTATAGGGCCAAAATATCTGAATTTTAAGGCTTCAAAAAAATTGCTTCTTTTTAAAAGACTTCCTTTTATACTCTTTTCTATCTTTTTAACGATTTCATGGGCATTGGGGCCCATTTCAGAAATTTTATTTAAAACATGAGAAATATCATCCCGGAAACGGTTGTAAGATTTGGATGTGGTAATGTCAGTTAAATATTCCTTAAGTGCCCCTACATTCGGGTCGATAGACATACAGTTATCATTCAGAATAACCAAAATATTAGAATTTTCGATACCGGCATGGTTAAGACCCTCAAAAGCCAAACCTGCAGTCATCGCACCATCACCAATTACAGCTACATGTTGCCGATTTTTTTCTCCTTTATATTGTGATGCAACAGCCATACCAAGAGCTGCCGAAATAGAAGTTGAGGAGTGGCCAACACCAAAAGTATCATATTCGCTTTCATTGCGCTTTGGGAATCCACTGATGCCCCGATAAAGTCGGTTTGTATGAAATTGGGACCTACGTCCGGTTAAAATCTTATGCCCATAAGCCTGATGCCCAACATCCCAAACCAGTTGATCATAAGGTGTATTTAAAGCGTAATGCAGAGCTACGGTCAATTCAATTACACCAAGACTGGAACCAAAGTGACCCCCATTAACAGAAACTGTATCAATAATAAACTGACGTAATTCTGTACAGAATAGCTCCAGATCATCTTCTTTAAGTTTCCTTAAATCTGATGGGTAATTGATTTGCTCCAGTAGCTTTCCGGCCTTAACTTCCATGTATCATTAAAAGTGAATTACAAAAATAAAGTATTTGAATATAAATTAAAGTTTTTATTAGAAGTACCGGGGTGATTTTTTGTCTTAGTTCTGTAAGATAACATGTAAATGTGCTTTAAAGTTTTGTGTTTGATTTCCAACCAACAAAACAACACCGATTATATATTTAGCAAATAAAAAAATCTGTCAGCTTTACCTTTTTGTTTTCCATCATTAAATATGCTTAAAATTATAGCAACACCCTATTGAATGGGCAATAAATTTAGATTTATAAAGATCAGAACATTCTGAAACTGTTACAAATGGCTGATATTATGTAAGTTTGACATCACTAAATTCGCAAATCCCAACAAATCAATAACAATTATATAATGAAGAAAGATAAACTTGTTTTTAGCCTTATAGATAAAGAATTAGAGCGTCAAGAAACTGGTATTGAACTTATCGCATCAGAAAACTTTGTTAGCAAACAGGTTATGAAAGCTGCCGGTTCGGTGTTAACTAATAAATATGCCGAAGGATTACCTGGTAAGCGCTATTACGGCGGTTGTGAAGTTGTTGATGAAATTGAAAACATAGCTATCGATCGGGCAAAGCAGCTTTTTAATGCAAGCTGGGCCAATGTTCAGCCTCATTCAGGTGCACAGGCCAATGCTGCAGTTTTTTTGGCGCTGTTGAATGCGGGTGATAAAATTTTGGGTTTTGACTTATCCCACGGGGGACATTTAACACACGGCTCTCCGGTCAATTTTTCAGGTAAACTGTACCAGCCTTCATTTTACGGCGTTGATCGCGAAAGCGGACTTATTGATTATAAAAAACTTGAAGAAGTAGCTCTAACCAAAAAACCCAAGGTGATTATTTGCGGTGCGTCTGCCTATTCGAGAGATTGGGATTATAAATTTATCCGCCAGGTAGCCGACCGGATTGGCGCCCTGGTTCTGGCTGATATTTCTCATCCGGCAGGGTTAATTGCGAGAGGTTTATTAAACGACCCGCTACCACACTGCCATGTAGTTACCACAACCACCCATAAGACTTTACGCGGACCCCGTGGCGGAATGATTATGATGGGCCAGGATTTTGAAAATCCATTTGGATTGAAAACTCCAAAAGGAGAACTCAAAATGATGTCATCCTTGTTAGACAGTGGAGTTTTTCCGGGAACCCAGGGAGGACCGTTAGAACATATAATCGCGGCAAAAGCTATTGCTTTTGGGGAGGCTTTAACAGAAAAATACATGAATTATGTACTACAGGTTAAGAAAAACGCTTCTGCCATGGCCCTATCGTTTGTTAACCGGAACTACCAGATTATTTCCGGAGGTACAGACAATCATTTAATGCTTATTGATCTCCGCAATAAAAATGTTAACGGTAAAGTTGCTGAAAAGGCTTTGGAGGATGCCGGAATTACAGTGAATAAGAATATGGTTCCTTTTGATGATAAATCACCATTTGTAACCTCTGGAATACGTGTTGGCACCGCGGCCATCACTACCCGTGGTCTTAAAGAGAAACACATGGATGAAATCGTAGATTTAATTGATCAGGTGATTTTAAGCCCTGACAATGAACCTAATTTGAAAAAAATACGTAAGCAAGTTGAAGAAATGATGGAAAAGCATCCTCTTTACCTTTAAAGCTTTTCCGGTCTTGCAGCTAACAAATGAAAGGAGAACAATTCAATGATCTTAAGGAACCACGTGTCCAAGCCTTATTAAATTATAATATTCTCGATACCCTTTCTGAAAAGGACTTTGACTCCATTACCCGTTTGGCATCTTATATTTGCAAAATGCCTTTTGCCTTAATTACTTTTATTGACGATAAAAGAGTTTGGGTAAAATCAGGGTTTGGTTTAGATACCCACCAAGGGGCAATTCATGAAAGTTTTTGCTATTATTCAATTCAAAGTGATGAAATCTTTGAAGTTAAAGATTCATTGCTTGATCCTCTTTTTAACGACTATCCGTCTGTTACAAACGAACCATCTATCCGTTTTTATGCCGGAGCACCTCTTATAAATCCTGAGGGCTTTGCGCTGGGTTCTCTTTGCGTAATGGACATTAAACCCAATGGGTTAAATGAAGAGCAAAAGGATGCCCTGCAAATTCTTGCTTCAAAAATAATATCCCACCTGGAATTAAGAAAGCAAAATGCAGAAGCCCAACAAACACTTTTAAAGTATGAAGAAATTTATAACATGTTTGATAACTCAGCAGAGCTTCATTGTGTTATGGATAGAAACTCGAATATCAAGATGATTAACCGTTCTGTTGAAAAACTTTTAGGTTATTCTGTATCTGAGATAACAGGGCATCCAATCTGGCATTTTTTGCCGGAAGAAGAAATTTACCGGTTGCTCCCCGTTGTAGAAAATGGGTTAAGAATAAAACAAAAATCCTTTCAACTTGAAACGTGCCTTTACACAAAAGCAGGAGAAAAAAAATGGATTAGTTGGTCTGTTGCGGTTAATGGAGACAATTGGTATGCAAATGGGCGTGACATCACTTTTGAAAAGAAAGTAGTATCCGAGTTGGAAATGCTGTCTGTAGTGGCTAGTAAAGTTGATAACGGAGTTATAATCAGTAAAAACAACAATGTAATATGGGTTAATGCCGCCTTTGAAAGGATAACGGGTTATAATATTACCGATCTTAAAGGTCGCATGCTTGGAGATGTGCTTACGGGAGAAAAAACTGATCTGAAGGTTATTAAAAAAGCCCGGGAACATACCAAAAACAAAATGTCATTTTCTGTAGACCTTCTCGCCTACCGTAAAGACAAGCAGCCGGTCTGGATTTCTGTAATGAACTCTGTCATCTTAAATGAAGCCGGTGAGATAGATAAAGAAGTAGAAGTTATTGTGGATATATCTGCCCGTAAAAAGGCGGAGGAAGAATCAGAAATACTTTCCCTTGTTGCCAGCAAGTCATCTACAGCTATTGTTATCAGGGATTCTGTTGGCTATGTAACCTGGGTTAACGAAGCCTTTACAACCGTTTTTGGTTATCAGTTAGATGAGCTTTTAGGGAAGCGGCTTGGGGAAGTTACCACCGGTGAAAAAACCCGGAAAGACGTTTTACAATTAACTAAAGAGCGTATAGAAAATAAACAACCATACAGTGTTGAACTTTTGGTTTACAAAAAAGATAAAACTCCAATATGGATATTTTCATCGTTAACGCCAATATTAAATCCGGAAGGTGAAATTGAACGACAGGTAGAGATAATTGTAGACATTACGGAGAGAAAACAGGCAGAAGAACAACTTACACTCTTATCCCTGGTTGCGAGTAAAACCATTAATGGAGTTGCTATAAGTGATAATAATGGCAAAGTAAAATGGGTAAATAAAGCTTTTGAAGACATTACAGGATATAGCCTGAAAGAGTTTCTGGGCAAGAGACCGGGAGATCTGTTGTGCGGAAAAGACACTGATTTAAATCAATTAAAGTTACTTCGCAATCAAAAGGACAACTTACAATCATCAAACATTGAGTTAATATCTTATAAAAAAGATAAAACTAGAATTTGGCTTTCCATTTCCAATACCCCAACATTTAATTCAGACGGAACTTTTGATCAGCAGGTAGAAATTATACATGATATTACCGAACGTAAAATCATAGAACAAGAACTGATCAAAGCGAAAGAGGAAGCCTTGTTACTTAGTAAAGCAAAAGAAACTTTTCTTTCTGTAATGAGCCATGAGATACGGACTCCGCTAAACGCGGTTATTGGAATTACCCACATATTAATTGATGATAATCCGACCAAAGCCCAGTTAGAAAATTTAAAGATCCTTAATTTCTCATCGCAAAATTTATTGTCTTTGATTAATGATGTATTGGATTTTACCAAAATTGAAACCGGGAATATGGTGCTTGAAAAAGCGGATGTTAATTTAAAAGATTTGGTTTCCCAAACATTGAATACCCTCCAATTTAAAACGGTTGAAAAAGGTGTTTTACTAAAATCTGAAACTGATTCCCGGATACCATTATATGTAAAAGCGGATCACACAAGGTTGTATCAAATTTTAATTAATTTGCTGGGAAACTCAGTTAAATTTACTGAGACAGGCTACATCAAATTAAAATTGGATCTCATTCAAGAGAAAAAAGATTCCATTATTGTGGGTTTTGAAATTTCTGATACGGGTATCGGAATAGCAGCCAATAAAATAGATTTTATTTTTGATACCTACACCCAGGCGAGTGCAGATACAACCCGCAAATATGGTGGTACAGGGCTAGGTCTATCTATAACCAAAAGCCTTATCGAACTTCATAATTCGGAAATTACTGTAGAAAGTAAATTGGGTAAAGGTTCCACTTTTAAATTTCAAATTGAGTTTGAAAAGTCCAGCCGGAAAAAAGAAGCATTACATAATGAGTTAAGAAATACAACCCTGGATATTTCCGTTTTAGTGGTTGACGATAATTATATAAATCGCTTATTAGCACAGAAAGTGCTGAGCAAGTGGGGTATAAAGGTTGATTTTGCAGAAGATGGAGCTATTGCCTTATCAAAGGTACAAACTACACATTATGATGTGATCCTTATGGATTTACAAATGCCGGTGATGGATGGATTGGAAGCCTCAAGATCGATAAGAAATTTACCCGGAGCGTACTATAAGAATATACCAATTATTGCATTAACAGCTTCGATCGTTTCTAAAGACCGGGAAAAAATTTATGAATCCGGCATGAACGATTATGTGATGAAGCCTTTTGTTCCATCTGTATTGCATGAAAAGATCAGTGCTTTACTAAACAATTAAACCCAATATCAGCGGTTATTTCCAAAATTATACTTCACTCCAACGTTTAAATTAGTGAATGAATCTTTCATCTTATTATCAGAATTGGCAGGATTATAACCATCAAGCATTTCTGTTAAACCAACGTTATGCTGAATATTCACATTAAAAGTTAATGGACTATCGGGATATAAGTAGCTGGCATATTTAAAGTTAAAGCCCAGATTTAGAGGGATTGTAAGGTCAGTTCCTTTGTAAGTAATTCCTCCGAACCCATCCGGTGTAAGGGCGTTTGGTTTAGAAATGTTACTGACTATAACGCCAAGTCCCGTTCCGACATACACATTATAAAGTAAGTAATGCGCAATCCTGTCCTGTGGATTCAAAATTTGCCCAAGTGCTACGTTAGCTGTAGCCGTTAACCGGTTAGAAGTATTCGAAAACCTTTTTCCATATATGTCCAGGTCTTTCCGGCTTAACTTGCCATAGTTGTATTCCATTACCGCAAAAGCAAAAGGGGAAGCATTGTATTGAACTGATGCGCCGAAGTTGGGATTTACATCCGCATTGGTAACATCAGTAAAGGGTTTGGTAACCCCAATAGTTACGCCTGCAGATATCCCCGGGCTTAAAACCTGTGCATATAAATTACCGTATAAAAATATAGATGGTACAATCAGCGATAGAGTAGATAAGAATTTCATTAAAAGAATCTTGATTTAGAATCGAATTTAACAAAATTACTTTACTCAATGTACTTTCAATACCGAAGTGCTACTTAATAAAAGTTTGCACCCGATTGAAGATTGATAAGAATGGTCTGGCAAAAAAGATTAAAATGAGCATAAAGCAATAAAACCCGGATATGTATCCGGGTCTTATTGATTGAAATATTAATTCACTTTGCGCTCTTCAGTAACCGGGTTGGTACTGGTAGCAGTATGATTGGTTGAGGTTGTATTGGTTGTAGCAGGATTATCATCACCGCTTTGAGCACTTTTAAACTCTTTAACGCCTTTACCAATGCCACGCATTAATTCAGGTATTTTTTTTCCTCCGAAAAGCAATAAAACAACTGCGATTATAAGAATAATCTCTGGTGCGCCGAATCCGATTAATAAGATTGAATTGAACATAGTTTTTTAATTAGTGTACGGTTTTTGGATTGTCAGTTTCTGGAATAATGGTTTCCTCGATTTCAGATTTTGTTATTGTTTCATTCTTCGCATAATCTGAATTAATACCATCACTTACGTTATTGATATTGTTATGGATTTCACGTTTTACACCATCAGAAGCGTCTTTAAATTCGCGAATGCCCTTACCTAACCCACGAGCAAGTTCAGGTAGCTTTTTACCTCCGAATAATAGCAAAACCACAAACATGATCATCAAAATTTCCGGGGTTCCCATATTCAGGAATAAGAATAATGAATTATACATTTTATTTATATTAAATCAGTTTACAAATATAAGCTTTTTTTAAAATTGTCATTTTTTTTAGTTAGCTAACCAGGTTGATGGATTTATAGCTGTTGCTCCTTTACGTACTTCAAAATGCACTTCTGTGGTTCCATCACCAGGATCAGTTATTACCGTACCGATATTTTGTTTTAAAGAAACCTTTTCTCCCCTCGTAACGCTCACTGTTCGTAAATTACTGTAAACGGTAAAATACTCGCCGTGCCTTATTAATACAGCAAAAGAGCCCGCAAAGTTTTGCACCGCCGCAACTTCACCTGCAAACACAGCTCTTACCGAAGAACCTTCGGCAGTTTTTATGTCTACACCGTTATTCTCTGTAGTTACGTTAGTTCCGTATTTATGGATTCCAAAACTTTCAGTAATTATACCACTCGTTACAGGCCATGGCAACCGGCCTCGGTTTCCCAGAAAGTCAGATGATAATTTGGCCGCTTCAGGAGTAGCAGCCAAAATGCTTGACCCTTTCGAAATAGGTTTAGCCTCCGGGGCATCCTTGTTTTCGGCTCTAGCTTTTTCCGCCGCGGCTCTTGCTTCTGCTTCTGCCCTTCTTCTGGCTGCTTCTATTTCCTGGTTAATGGCATTCTGAATGGCACGGTTCAGTCTTAAAGATTCCTTTTGCTTTTGGGTAAGCTCCTTTTTTAATTGCCTTTCCTGCCTGCTTAGACCTGATAAAACTTTCGACTGACTACTTTTTTCTTTCCCAAGTGTTACTCTTTCCTTTTGCTGATCTCCAAGCAAATCGGTTTTTTGTCTTTTATTCTGATCAAGCTCCCCTATCTTAACCTTCAAATCCTTTTGAGTTCCCTGAATATATTGCGCCTGCTTTTTTCGATATGTACTAAATTGCTGCAGGTATTTTAATCTTTTATAAGCCTGGTTAAAATCGCTGGAAGCAAAAATAAACATCAGTTTGCTGTAAGATCCCTGGTTTCTGAACGCGAA
Source organism: Pedobacter sp. (assembly GCA_014378705.1). Classification (GTDB taxonomy): domain Bacteria; phylum Bacteroidota; class Bacteroidia; order Sphingobacteriales; family Sphingobacteriaceae; genus Daejeonella. Next base: position 9,448 of record JACMND010000086.1, read on the forward strand.
CAAAACCATTCCGGCATATTCCTTTTTTAGCCTGTTAAGCTGGGATTGAAGAGACCGAACCGTACTCGAATTATCAGAAATCTGATTATCCAGTAAATGAACCTCCGAGTTAATGGTATTAATTTTTTCTTCCCGAAGACGTATCTGTGTATTTAAAGCCTTTATTTGTCTGAGGGATAAACTTTTATTGCTTGAAGTCTGCCTCAAACTACGGTTAAGTGATTCTATTTCTCTTGTTAAAGATTCCTTACGCCTGCGCAATTCAGCACTGTTTTGAGAAAAAGCCTGCCCCGAAATTCCAATTAAAACAAAAAAGATACTATATCTTAAAATACTCATTCCCTTCAATATATCTGTTTAGTTATTTACTGTAAATCTTTTGGGTACATTAAAAGGCATTTCCAAAGTTTCATTTATTCCCACACGGCTGTATTTAAGATCAATAACCACGTTTTTACGATCAGCCTGAGATTTAAGGTTCACTGTGTGGGGAAAAATCTGATTTTGAACCTCAATAAAATTTCCGTAGCCAACAATGAGCGATTGGGAAGCCTTATTATCTTTTAAAGAAGTTTGGGTTAGTTTATTCTTTTCATTAAAAACCATATTATATGCTAAAGATCCAAGCATACCTGTTATTGTTGATTGCTTAACATCCATATTTATTTCAGAATTTTCCGTTAATGTCTCCTGAAAAGGATTGCCAGCCAGTATATTTTCTATCATGTTAAAATTTATCTCTTTGTTGGCGTATTCGTACAAAAATTTAAAAGGTTTTTGGGTGTACGTACTTTCTAACCGATTTAAAATCTTTACAGAATCCGGAGTAATCAGCACTCTGGCCACTTCCAATCCAGCAATTGCTGTAACAGAAATCCATATAGCTTTGGAATGACTGATGCGGATACTCATCGTCGCATCGTTACTGCTGTTATCAATCACCAAATCTGCTTTTGCCCTGAGAGATAGCGTAGAATACGTAGCCATACTACTCTTTATTTCCTCAAGCTTCTTCAACTTATTTACAGGCGCAGCTTCTGTTGTAGCCCCAGACTCTGCCGGCACAGTGTTTTTTCTAACTTTGCAACCCGTTATAGCAACCATGATGAATATAACCAGAATACTATTCGATATATTTCTTACCATTAAGTTTTAATTGTAGTTTATCAGATGCGCCACCAATTTGATTTGCTTTTTGCCACTGCTGCAATGCTTTATCCTTTTCGCCAGTTAAATACAGAACGTCTCCGTAATGCTCAATTTGCACGGCACTATTGTTTTCGCCATGGCTTATTGATTTTTCAATCCATACCCTGGCCTCTTTAAACTTTTTTAATTTAAAAAGTATCCAGCCATAAGTATCTTCAAACGAAGGATTATTGGGTTCTAGCTGAATAGATTGCTTTGACATTTGCTCAGCTTTTTCCAGATCGTCTCCCCTTAATGATAAATAATACGCAAAATTATTTAGCGTGTAACTATTATCAGGGCTTAACTCTAAAACTTTTCTATAGGCTTCATCAGATTGTTTAAATTTTTTAAGAGCGTTGTAGGAATCCCCAAGTCCGGAGTAAACCTGAATGATTACATCTTTGTCCTCACTTTCTAGCGAGGCCGCTGTTTCCAAATAATTGATCGCTTTCGTATGATCTTTTGTTTGGGCATAAGCTATGGCGGTGTACAGATATAAAGCAGCCTGGTTTGGAAAAATACTCAAGGCCGTTTCGCCGTCGGCAATTACTTCCTTAAATTTATTACCACTTAACCCAATTCTTAAAAGTTGTTCCCAAATCTGATAAACCTGATCATTTATTTTTAACGCTAACCGATAAGAAGCGGTGGCTTCCTCTAATTTTTGTTCCTGAAAAAGCACGTCTCCAAATACTGAAAAAGACTTGGCATCATCAGAATGTACTTTAGTCAAAATCTCCGCCAGGTCATGTGCACCCGACCTTACTTTTATATCGGCAAATTGGGGAAACATGCCCAGTACAATCCGTATTTTTTCATCTATAGGATAGGATGAATTGTTGAAAGCCTGTTTGAGTTCAATCAAAGACTCATCAAACTGTTTTAAGGACCGGTATGCATCTGCAAGGCTCAACCTCAGCAATGCATTCTCAGGCTCCGTTGCCAGGGCTTTTTTTAGCAGTATAACAGATTTCTCAGCACTGCCGGTACGCGTGTAAACCTCCGCAAGGTTTAAGAGGGGTTTAATATCTTTGGGATTTAATTTAACCTGCTTCTCTAATTCTGCAGCTACTTTTTCTGGTTTGCCTTGCTTTAGAAATACCCGCTGGCGGGCTTCGGTTAAAAATTCTGAAGTACCATAAAGCCTTTCAATCTCATCATACACTGCGTTGGCCTCATTAATTTTATTCAGGATAACCAACGAGTTTGCTTTATCAAAATAATGATCTTCATTGTAGGGCTCAAGGCGAATTAGCTCGTTAAAAACCGGTAAAAGAGAATTTGCATTGTTGGTTTGCTTGTAAATATCGGCAAGCAAAAGCCAGTACCATTTATTTTCAGGCTTTACTGTAACGGCATTTCGGATCTGAATTTCTGCTTCATTCGTTTGATTCTTTAAATAATATATCGCCGCTAGCTCAAACATAGCCGCGTCATTCGCCGGATCAATACTTAATACACGGCGAAAATAATCTGTTGACTGCTGGGTGTTTTGCATCATCTTGGCATGTAGCCCGTCAAGATAAAGCTGTTTTACAAGTACACTATCAGAAGTTGAAAGTGTTTTACCCACAACGATTACCGGCCCGGTTTTATCCGCTTTCCTTTTTTGCGCCGTCGCAGACATCTCATATAAAAAAGCAAAAATGATGAGAATGGAGTATCTAAGTAAACGAATCATAACCCGGTGTGACCATACCCTCCTGTGCCACGCAAAGTATCTGTTAAAATTTTAACTTCATCCCAATTAACCTGAATACAACTGGCAACAACCATCTGCGCAATCCGGTCACCGTCATTTATTACGAAGTTTTCCGTTGAAAAATTAATCAGCAAAACCTGTATCTCACCGCGATAATCCGCATCTATCGTTCCCGGGGAATTTAAAATAGAGATGCCGTTTTTTAAAGCCAGTCCGCTTCTTGGCCTTACCTGAGCCTCATAACCCGGAGGCAACTCAATATATAAACCTGTTGGTATTAACCTGCGCTCCATAGGCCGGATAATGATACCAGAACCTGTATTTGCACGAATATCCATCCCTGCCGAAAATGCAGTTTCATAAGCCGGTATGGTGTGTTTTGATTTATTAATAATTTTGACTTGCAACATTTTTAATTCTAAGGTTTCGTTTTTCAGCGATGAAAACAACTATGATAAATATCCCGATAAGAAATGTCATAGAGAAGAACCATGGCGCAGTTACGGGATTGAATATAAATAAACGGATAAAATCCCCTGCAACATACAATGCTAAAGTAAAAAATAAATAAGCCGTTATTCTTTTAAGATTGTAAGGCACGGAGTAATATTTTTGACCAACCAGATAGCAAACTACCGCCATAGAAACGTAGCAAATTAAAGTGGCGATAGCGGAACCTGTGTAACCATAAACAGGAATTAAGGCGTAATTAAGAATGATCGTTATAAGGGCCCCAAAAATAGTAAAGTACAACCCGAAACGGGTTTTATCCGCCAGTTTAAACCAAATAGACAGATTTTGATAAATTCCAAGAAAAAGATAGGCCAACAGCAAAATGGGAACAACCACTAATCCCTCAAAATAAACCGGTTTAAGGATGTGTTTAATGATATCCAGATATAGTGTAACCGTTAAGAAGATAAGGCAGCAAATAATTACAAAATAATTCATCACCCTGGCATAAACCATGCGGGCGTCAACCTGCTTGTACATGGAAAAAAAGAAAGGTTCAGAAGCCATTCGAAAGGTTTGGATGGCGAGCTGCATAAAAATAGCCAGCTTAAAAACATTGCCAAAAATACCCAGTTGTATGGTGTTTTCTGTTGGGGAAAACGGAAGTTCCTTTTGCAGGATAATCCGGCTGAAAGATTCGTTTACTGTTCCGGCCAAACCTGCAAACATCAACGGAATGGAATAGATCATCATGGATTTTAAGATTTTTTTATCCATTCCACCAATTCCAAAATACAACTCCTTATACAAAAAAAGCAAAGTAACCACACTGGCAACAAGGTTTGAAATAAATACATACCCTACGCCAATACCCGGATTATACAGATTTAAAAGAAAATTCTCCGGATCATTTTTTAATAAATAGGGACACAAAACCAAAAAGAACAGAACAAAAAATATGTTAACTCCAATGGAAAGCAGCTTACCGGAAACAAATTTTAAGGCTTTATTCTGATACCTGAGCCAGACGAAAGGGATTGAAGAAATTGCGTCGAGGCCCAAAATAGCGGCAAAATAAATGACGTATTCCGGGTGCCGGGGATAATCTATCCAGGCTGCAACCGGCCCGGAAAACGCAACCATAACTAATGAAAATAATATGGAGGAACCTACAATGGTTGTTAACGCAGTGCTGTAAACCCGTTTATCATCAAGTTCTGGTTTATTGGCAAACCTAAAGAAACCGGTTTCAAGGCCATAAGTGAAAAGGATTAACAGAAAAGTAACATAGGCGTACACATTGGTCATTACCCCGTTGTCGTAAACGCTGAGTGTCCGAACATAAACCGGAACGAGCAGGTAATTTAAAAGCCGTCCGACAATGGAACTAAGCCCATAAGTGGCGGTTTGTGAGGCGAGCTTTTTTAACGCTGACAACTATTTTTCAATTTATATTCAGATCAACTTGATTTTTTTCTGATCACTTCGAAATTACGATAGTTTTTTAATTCTCCTTCGCTTGTTTCCAGGTTTTCAACTTCAGACCGGTCCGAACCTTTTCGACAGAATTCAAGAAACATTTCAAGAGAAAAATCATCGCCTTCCGCTTCAATAAACACTGTTCCGTTGGTGTTGTTAATTACAGTGCCTTTTACACCCAACTGGTCAGCCACGGCTTTGGCAGTATCGCGATAAAATACACCCTGAACTTTTCCGCTAACAAGAATATTGAGGTGCTTCATGTTTATTTTGCTGTGTGCTAATAAGTAACTGTGAACATAGATTTAGAGATTAGCCCATTTTTATAAATTAAACACGAATTTAAATTTCAATTTTAGAAATGTGGTCTTTTTGCTTCAGAAATTCATCCCAGATATTTCTTAATATCACAGCCGCAGGTTGTATCTGATCTAAACCTGCCGAAACCTGGCCTATCTCAAGTTCACCTTCAATTAAATTGCCTTCAAACATACCCAACTTTGCCCTGCCTTTTCCAAGCAAACTTAGCAGTTCTTCACGATTGGCTCCATTCAACTCCGCGATCTCAATCTGCCTGTAAAATTCGTTTTTCATCAGCCTTACGGGAATTAACGATTTCATGGCCAATTTTGTATCGCCTTCCGCAGACGATAAAATGTAATTTTTAAAATTGATGTGAGCAGATGATTCTTCAGACACCGCAAACGCGGATCCTATCTGGACACCATCGGCACCCAAAGCCAAAGCGGCCAGCATGGCTTTTCCATCCGCAATGCCTCCGGCAGCAATCACAGGAATTGAAACCGCTTTTTTTATGATGGGTATCAGGCAAAGTGTAGTCGTTTCTTCACGCCCATTATGTCCGCCTGCCTCAAAACCTTCGGCTACAATAGCATCAGCGCCAGCGTCTTCCGCTTTTAGCGCAAACTTTGAGTTGGCAATTACATGAACAACGATAAGGCCTTTATCTTTTAAAAATTTGGTATAGGTGGCCGGATTGCCTGCAGATGTAAAAATGATTTTTACCCCTTCATCAATAATAATTTTCATTATCCCTTCAATATTGGGATAGAGCAACGGAACATTCACCCCAAACGGATGCTTTGCAGACCGCTTGCAATTTTGAATATGTTGTTTCAATACATCGGGGTGCATAGAACCGGCACCAATAAGGCCCAGGCCTCCGGCGTTAGAAACCGCCGAAGCCAAACGCCAGCCACTGCACCATACCATTCCAGCCTGAATAATAGGATATTCAATTCCAAACAATTTTTTTACGGAATTCATGTAGCGAAAATAGGTTATCAGACCAGCTTTTGCACTTTAGATAGTTTGCTTAGTTTTACTCCCTGTGTTTCTGTGATGAGGTTCAGGCCGGGTTTTTTTCCCCGCTCTATAGAACCATAATAATGATCTATGCCTAAAAATTTAGCTCCGTTTAATGTTGCCCATTTAATGGTTGTGGTTAACGGTATGGTCGGAAAGTGTTTGCCCAATACTTTTAATTCAGAGAGTATGGATAGTTTATCATTAGAGGCAAGGCTATCTGTACCAAGGGTCATGTTAAAATCGTGAGGAATAAACATGTCTAATTTGGGCAGCCTGCTCTCTATACATAAATTGGCATTGGGACAAAAACACCAGGTTACATCACGCCCAAATCGCCTGACGAAATAAATATCTTTCAAACTTGTGTAGATATTATGCACCAGCAGTATTTTTTGATTTTTAGGCAAAAGAGGAATAATAGACTGAACTGAATTACGTGCCTGAGGCTTGAAGAAATCTAGCTCAATTCCCATTGATTTGTAAAACTCAAGAAAATCGCCGGTTTTGTACCGGTACAATTTGTTTTCTTCTTCTGTTTCCTGGCTATGAATGCTAAAGATATTTTCTTTTTCTTCCGAGTAGGTGCGAAAGTATTTAAATAAATCCTTTGAAACTGAATAAGGAGCATGTGGTGTGATGGATGTCGGAAGCGGATAAAATTCTTCTTTGATTTCTAAACCCAATTTAAAATTTTCTTCTGCTTTGTCAGGTTGAAACCCGGTCATCTCAACAAAAGTGTGATAGTACAGAGAACTTTCCTCTTTTACTTTTTTTGATAAGCTGTTGTTTGAAACATCGCCCACGGCAACAATACCATTTTCAAACATCGCCTTATCAGCCTTTTTCATCGCATTAACAATGACCAGATCGGAGGCCTCACGCTCTTTTAAAACATCTTTGATAAAGGGAAGCAGCCCCTTACCGAGTTGAATTTTTTTATGAAGGTGGGACAATTCCAGATGACAGTGGGAATTAACAAACCCAGGCACTATTATGCCTTCATGATATTCTATGGGCTCCTTAATTGATTCGGCGCTTTCCTGGCTGTAAACCTTGAGAATCTCTCCCTGATCGTTGATGGCTACAACCCCGTTTTTAACAGGTTCGGAAGAAACAGGCAAGATATAACTAGCTGAGTAATATTTGGTCATGTTGTGGTGTGAGGCGGTGTAATAATTCAGAGAGATAAAAGTTTTAAAGTTAGTACAAAATTATTTTTATATACAGATGACGAGATGCCTTTTCAAATTATTTTTACATTGAAAACCATATCGTTTGGTAACTTTGCAGGCAATGAACAGTACGCATAAAATAGATATAAGGAGCTTATCTGTTGATACTTTGAAACGGCATTTTTCTGAAATTGGCGAACCTGCCTTTCGTGCTAAGCAGGTATTTAATTGGCTTTGGGGCAAAGCGTGTACCAATTTCCTCGAAATGAGCAACATTCCAAAATCTTTACGGGAAAAACTTGATGAAACTTTTACAATTAATTCAGTAAAAATTGATCAATCTCAGTTCAGTGCCGACCGCACTATTAAGAATACGTTCAAGTTATTTGATGGAAATATCATAGAAGGCGTTCTTATTCCGGCTTCTGAACGAATGACAGCATGTGTCAGTTCTCAGGTAGGATGCAGTTTAAGTTGCAAATTTTGCGCTACCGGATACATGGACAGGAAACGAAATTTAAACCCTGATGAAATTTATGATCAGGTTGTTTTGATTGACAAACAGGCCAAAGAAAACTACCAAATTCCATTAACAAACATTGTTTACATGGGCATGGGCGAGCCTTTATTGAACTATGCCAATGTGCTGAAATCAATTGAACGCATAACCGCTGAAGACGGATTAAATATGGCCGCCCGCCGGATAACAGTTTCTACCGCGGGTATTGCCAAAATGATTAAGAAGCTGGGCGATGATCAGGTCCGTTTTAACCTGGCTTTATCTTTACACGCCGCCAATGATGAGAAGCGAAATACAATCATGCCCATTAATGAACAGAACTCATTAATGGCTCTGGCAGAGGCACTGAAATATTATTTTGCCAAAACTAAAAATCCGGTAACCTACGAATACATCGTTTTTGATAATTTTAATGATAGTTTGGAAGATGCCGCAGAACTTGCCGTTTTTTGTCGTCACCTGCCCTGTAAAGTAAACATTATTGAATACAATCCAATCTCCTTTGCCAATTTTCAGAACGCCGGAATTGACAAAATCGAAGCGTTCGCGAATTACCTTCGCAAACAAGGCATAACGACCAATATCCGCCGCAGCAGGGGGAAAGATATTGATGCGGCTTGCGGTCAACTGGCTGTAAAGCAAACGGAATAATTAATCTGGTTAGACATTAAAAAAACGCTTCTCAATACGCTTTTTTATCCCCCTTTAGCATATTCCAAACAGTTAAAACAATTATTTTTATGTCAAAAACCAGAGACCAGTTTTCAAGATAAAATACATCATTTTCAACCCTTTTTTGCATTTCATCTGGATTACGGGTTTCTCCACGATAACCGTTTACCTGCGCCCAGCCGGTAATTCCGGATTTCAATAAATGCCTAACCAGGTATTTGTCAATCATCTTTCCATATAACTCCGTGTGCCTCACCATATGAGGCCGGGGGCCGACAACAGACATTTCGCCTAAAAACACATTCATAAACTGGGGGAACTCGTCCAGATTAGTTTTTCGCAAAAACGCACCAACTTTTGTCAGTCTTGAATCGTTTCGTACGGCCTGTTCATAAAGCGGATGCTTGTTTTCAACCATGCTTCTAAATTTAAGGCACTTAAAAACTTTGTTATTTCTTCCGGTCCTTAACTGCACAAAAAACACGGGGCCTTTTGATCCTGCCTTAATGCACAGCGCTATGATGGGATATAACCAGGAGCAAATAAAAATCAGCATCAGGGAACTGAATATCAGATCAAATAGGCGTTTGATCAGGCGAAGGTTGTAATCTTCCAGGGGTTCGCGTCTAAGCGTAATAATTGGCATACCCTCAACCATACTTAAGCCGTAATTGGATGACACCAAATGGAAATAATCTGGTATAATACTAACGCGGAGCGTTTCATTTCTGGATGCATGAAGAACATGCCCGATGGCTTCGGTAGCCTGGTTAGGAAGTGCGACCACAATTTCATCGATATTTTTATCAGACTGGAGAAGAGATTCTATCTGGTGTATACTTCCTAAATGCTGGCCATTTAAGGATGCTTTAGGCATATCGTCCAAAAAACCAACTACACGATATCCCAGATGTTCGTTGCCTTTAATGATATTGTAAAAATCCATTCCTACTTTACCAGCTCCAACTATTAACACACGCCGAATTCCGGTGCCATTTTGTACGAAATAGATTAGTACCTTTTTGTAAATCAGTTTTTGCAGGGGCAGCAAAACACATAAAAGGAAAATATAAAGGGCCATGTACCTGCGGCTGTAAACACCCTGTTTGGCGATAAACAGAAAGACGGCCAAAAAAATAGCCTGGTAAACAATGCTTTTAAAAGTTTTAAAGATGGTAGCGGAAAAATTTTTCCCCATAGAGGCCCTGTAAAGATTAAAAGTTTTAGTAGTGTAATACCAAACGGTTAACAGGTAAATCCATAAAACTACGTTTATAATTACTGCGGAAGGCTCATGACCATTGTTAAAAGTAACACCAGCGATTAAAAAGCTCAAACTGAGGATAAGTAAATCACTCCAAAGAACAATGGTATTTACCCGGTTATGAAACGAAGGCATACGCTTTGTTTTGTTTTATGAAACCAGCAGTTATTGTTAATAAAGC
>JACMND010000087.1 GCA_014378705.1 Pedobacter sp.
ATATGTGATTTGTTTGTTTACATCTGACCTCATAAAATAGTTACGAACCATTTCTTCCAGTTCTGTATTAATATCAATCGTGTGGATGAGCCCATTTTCGGTTAAACCTTCGGCAAGACATAAAGTAGCGTATCCCGTAAATGTTCCAACCTCCAGAATCCGGTGAGGTTTGATCATTTTGCTTAGCATACTTAAAACCCGTCCCTGATAATGACCGGAAAGCATACGCGGCATCAGCACCTTTAAATGTGTTTCGCGATTAATTTGTTTTAACAAATCATTCTCCGGATCACAATGTTGCTGAAGGTAGTTTGTAAGTTGGGGGCTTAATAACTCCATTGGCGCAAAGATAGTATTTTTGATTTTAGAGGAATTTGAAGGAAATTTTAAAGAGTTTCTGATTTTTATCATGGTTTAAAAGAGGTATATTATCTATTGATTTTGGCGTTTAAATACGCTTTTCGCAGTATCTTTTTAGTGTTTCTTCCCTCTGCTCAGGACTATAAAAAAGGATGCCGCTCCAATCTTTAACGCGGGACTAAATCCCTATTAAATTCTATCTGAAGCGCAGATTCTTTATAAAATTGGTTTTATTGGATAAGACTAAACCATTACGTTGAAAAAATTATCTAGATTGATGTTTCGTTTTATTGAGTTTATGCGTATCGTTATAAACCAATTAGAACTATATAATATGAACATGAAAAAATTACTTATGCTGATGCTTATTTCTGTAGCTGTTTTAACATTAAGCTGCAAAAAAGAAAAAGAAACGACAATAACAGCAAAGGATTTATCAGGCAGTTGGGAATTACGTTCATCCTTCGGTGGTATGATAGCTGGTGGAATTCCACCTAATTACTCTCCTGGTAACGGGAGTATCCTGAAATTTACAGAAACGGATTATCAGGAATTCTCAAAAGGGCAACTTATGAAAAGCGGAACTTATACGTTAAGCAAAGAAAATTTTTACTCTTCAGATGTCTTGATGTACAGGATAATTTATGATGGTAATGTAGAAGCCTTCAAAGAATATGTAGAAATTGTAGACGGAAAACTGAAGGTTTATGATGGAATGGTCTCCGCGGACGGGATTGAGTATGTTTACCAGAAAATTCAAGACTTAAATCAAAATTTGTAAAAACTGATTAAACTCCTACCTAATTTGATTTGCGGCCGGCGTCTCCACACCGGTCGCTTTATTTATAAGCCTTTTTTCTCTAAATACGATTGCAAAATGATCGTAGCTGAAATAGTATCCAGCCTTCCCTTATCCCGCCGGTCTGACTTTTTAAAACCGCTCTGAGCAACCGTAGCCGCTGCCATTTTAGAAGTAAAACGTTCATCAATCACCTCAACAGGAATCGTTGGAAATTGCTTTTTAAGAAGAGTAATAAACCCTTTTACATGTTGCGCCGATTGAGATGGTGAACCGTCCATTTGCTTAGGCTCGCCTACAACAAATAGCTCTACCAGTTCGGTGAGAAGGTATTTTTTAAGAAATTCCATAACGTCCTTTGGATGTAGAGTATCTAAACCGGTAGCAATAATTTGCAGAGGATCCGTTACGGCAATACCAATGCGTTTGGTTCCGTAATCAAAGGCAAGGATGCGGGACATTATGAGTTGTAATTTTTTTAGTTGTTACTTATTATCGCAAAGATAGTCATGCTGGTTACTAGATTTCGTTATGCCGATAAACAAACAACTAATCAACCAACAAAAATTTCCTATTTTGCAAATCATGCAATTCAGTGAAATCACCGGACAGAAGGAAGTAAAAGAGCATCTGATACAAACCGTATTAGAGAACAGGATTAGCCACGCCCAGCTTTTTTTAGGGCCCGAAGGATCAGGAAGTTTAGCACTGGCACTGGCTTATGCCCAATATGTTTCCTGTCTGGATCGTCAACTTAAAGATAGTTGTGGGATATGCTCTTCCTGCAGAAAATATCGAAGACTGATTCATCCGGATCTCCACTTTTCATATCCCTTTTTTGCTAAACAAAAAGAAGATACCGCAATCAAATTCATTGCGGAATGGCGTGAGGCCTTTCTTAATAACCCATATTTAAATTTAAATGAATGGCGGAATCAGTTGGACGCAGATAATAAACAAGCCAATATTAATATCGCCGAATGCCATCAGATTATACAAAAACTAAGCTTAAAACCTTTTGAAGCTGAGTATAAGGTACTAATTATGTGGCTCCCAGAATACCTTGATAAAGAAGGAAACACCCTTTTAAAAATTATTGAAGAACCACCCAAAAAAACTTTGTTTCTATTAGTTGCCCAAAATCAGGATCAGATTTTAAAAACTATTATTTCCAGAACTCAACTAGTTAAAATTCCCCGCTTAAAAGATGAAGATGTTTCCGGGTTCCTGATAGAAAAAAAAGGTATTTCCGAGCGCAAAGCCTGTTCGATCGCTTACATAAGTGAAGGGAATTTAACTACTTCACTTTCTTTAATGCAAGAGGTTGAAAATGATAATCTGCAAATGTTTAGAGAATGGTTACAAATTACCTATGCTGACCTTGTATTAAAAATCACTTATTTTATTGAAAGATTAGCAAAGCTCGGCAGAGAAAATCAAAAGAACTTTTTGCGTTATGGAATTAATCTCATCCGCGAAAGCTTACTTATACTTTCCGGTGCGACACAACTGGTTCATTTACCTCAATTAGAACTAGAATTTACAACAAAATTTAGTGGTTTTATTAATCTGGCCAAAGCGGAAGCGATCATCATGGAACTAGAAAAAGCCCATTATCATATTGAGCGTAACGCAAATCCTAAAATTTTATTTTTAGATGTATCTTTGCAATTGGTTACAATTCTTAAGTTTAATACGCTCCCTTTAGGGACTCAATATATATACAATTAATATGGGATGTGGTAATTGTTCAACGGGTGGTTGTGCCCCCGCTGGCTGTAAAAGTAACGGTTCATGCCTTACAAACGGTTGCAGCAAATTAGATGTTTATGATTGGCTAGCCCATATGGACATGCCTTCAAATTATAAAATATTTAATATTGTTGAAATAAAATTTAAAGGATCCAGAAAAGAGTTTTATATAAATATTGACAACCTGTATCTTGAAGCAGGGGAGCTTGTTGCGGTAGAAACTGTAACGGGCGGATATGACATTGGCCATGTATCTCTTACAGGTGAATTGGTGAGGATGCAATTGAAAAAGAGGAATGTCCGTACAGATGATGTGGTTAAAAAAATCTATCGCAAAGCCACTCCTATTGATGTTGAAAAATGGAAACTGGCAAAAGAAACTGAATTTACAACCATGCATAAAGCACGGGTTTTAGCCAAAGACCTTGGTTTGGCTATGAAATTAAGTGATGTTGATTACCAGGGTGATAAATCAAAAGCAACATTTTATTACACGGCAGAAGGCAGGGTTGACTTTAGGGAACTGATTAAAAAGATGGCGGAAACATTTCGAATCCGGATTGAAATGCGCCAGATTGGAATGCGCCAGGAAGCCAGCCGTTTAGGCGGAATCGGTTCCTGCGGTCGTGAACTTTGCTGTTCTACCTGGTTAACCGATTTTAAAACAGTTTCTACATCCGCGGCACGTTATCAAAATCTTTCATTAAATACATTGAAACTAGCCGGCCAGTGCGGAAAGTTAAAATGCTGTCTTAATTATGAACTTGATACCTATATGGATGCGCTTAAAGATATCCCTGAAAAGGTTGAGCGTTTAGAAACTTTAAAGGGAGTGGCACGCCTGCAAAAAACAGATATTTTTAAAAAGCTGATGTGGTTTAGTTATCCGAATGACGAAAACTGGATACCCCTTGAAATTGAGCGGGTCAAAGAAATACAGCAGTTAAACCGCAATGGCGAAAAGCCAGACAACCTGAAGGATGAAGCTATTGAAGTTTTAAAACCGGTTATAGCCAAAGTGCTTGATTACGAAAATGTGGTTGGTCAGGATAGTTTGACGCGTTTAGATGACAAACCTAAAAAGAAAAAAAATAACCGAAACCGCAAAGCAAAATCAGCAGCTTTTTCAGATTCAGGAAATATACCCAGACCTCAATCGGCAACACAATCTCCTCAAAATGCAGTACAATCCGCAGGGATAAAACCCTTGTCTGAGGAAAGGAAAATCAATCGTAACAAAAATAATTCCCGCCGGAATAACAGAAATAATAACAATCCTCAGAATCCAGCCGACAATAATGGTATTTAAATATCCTGTTTATTTATTTTTTTTGCAGCTTATCTCCATTTGTCTTCTGTCTTGTAATAATGTTGGTGCTATTACGGATACCAGTCAATCCATAAATTCCAGAAACTGGAGTTATGTAAACCGCATTAAGATTCCGTTTTTAATTGAGGATAACACTGCCCGGTACAATCTTTTTATAAATCTGCGCCATACGGGCGATTACAGATACTCTAACATCTTCTTAAAAATTTACATTCTGAGCCCGTCCGGAAAATCTTCAGTTGAACGAAGAGAGTTCAAATTAGCGCTCGGTGACGGGCAATGGCTTGGAAAAGGAACAGGTAATATGTATAGTTATCAGTTACCGCTTAGAGAAAATTTTAAGTTCACCGAAAAAGGGAATTACATTATCGAACTTGAACAAAACATGCGTAATAACCCACTTAAAGAAGTGAGTGATGTTGGTTTACGTATCGAAAAATCAAATTAAAATTGATGTCGTGGATTAAAGGTTTTGTATTAGGACGATATTTCCCGCTCGTTTCTATTTTTCTCATTATTTTCTGCATCATTTCGCTTCTTGTTCTTGAAGTGTCTCATCCACTATATATCTTTTCTATGATATGCGGTATGATAATTTTCGCTCTGCAACTTTATGGCAAAAGTCTTCGTAGACGGGAATAATTATTATTTTTTTCTTTAAGGGGAAATATTTTCTCATCAGAACAAAATGGACTAAGTTTCAATTAATATTATAACTTAGTGTGCTCTTATCTAAATTATATGGAAAAACTTTACAAAAGATTCTTCCTGATTACGCTCTTATGTTACCCGGTTTTTCTGTGTGCGCAAAGCTTAACAGGCCAAATTACAGATACCGAAGGCCGACCGCTCTCTGGTGTTAAAGTACAAATCCAGGGATTAAACCCAACCATCACCAACATGGATGGTAAATTTAATTTCCAACTTCCCTCTAAAGGGAGTTACCGTCTCAAACTTACATCTTCAGCCTTTAAATCCCAATATCAGGATGTTTATGTAAAAAGCAGAAATAAGGTAAATAATTTTATTTTGCAACCGGTTGGCACCGCAGAAGAAAGAAAAACGATAACGGGATTGCGTACACTAAATGGTGTGCCTGATTCAAGAAGTTCTTTTCCCACAGAAATTATTACGGCTGAAGAATTAAAGATGTTTGCTCAAAAAGACATAACGCAAATTTTAAGCTACAAACTGCAATCATTCAATTCAAACCGTCAGTCTCTTTCAGATGGAACCGATCACATTGACCCCATTTCTTTGCGGGGCCTTGGACCAGATCAGTTGCTGGTTTTAGTGAACGGCAAAAGACGTCACTCAAGTGCTCTTGTTAATATTGAAGGAACTTTTGGTCGAGGTGCAGCCGGTACCGATATGAATTCAATTCCGGTTTCTTCTGTTGAGCGTATTGAAATTATGCGTGACGGTGCTGCCGCGTTGTATGGTTCGGATGCGATTGGTGGTGTTATAAATATTATCCTTAAAAATAATTCTCCTTTTAATATGTCTATGTCTTTCGGCCAGTCTGAAAGTAAGACCATGGGCCGGACTTACAATGATGGTAAAACATTTCAGGTTGATTACAGTGAAGGAATAGACATTGCGGGTCGTGGGTCGCTTAACTTTTCAGGTCAATATCTTTTTAGAGGCGCTACAAACCGTGGTGGTTTTGATACCCGGCCTTTGCTTTATTCAGCCCTGCCATCAAAAGGTAATTGTGAGTGTGAAGAAGATTTTCAGAAACGTTATGGGGTATCGAAAGCCAAAGATGATATACGTGCGAATTCTGCCGGGTTAGAACGGGATAATATGCGGGTTGGAAATGCTGAATCAAGCAATGGCGGAATCATGCTGAACGGACAATTTAATCTCCTAAAAAATGTTGAATTGTATTTAACGGCAGGCTATACTTTAAGATCTGGCGAAGCGGCCGGTTTTTTCCGTTTGCCAAGTCAGAGCAGCCAGATAGATCTGGGCATGTACCCGAATGGCTATTTGCCATTTATGAATACGGGAATGCAAGACCTTTCTATTGCATCCGGACTTAGAGGAAAGTTTGCTGGATGGAACTATGATCTTAGCCACATAACCGGAAAAAATAATATAAATTATCATATATCAAGGTCTTTAAATGCCTCATTGCCTGTGGGAACTAGCCCGACTAACTTCAACGCCGGAGATCTTTACTTCAGGCAGAACACAAGCAATCTGGATATTAACCGTAGCTTTCATTTTAATGGAATCTTTAAATCCATTAACGCGGGTTTTGGCGCTGAGTATCGGGTAGATAATTACGAAATTGAACAAGGTGAGGAGCTTTCATATTCATTCGGGCAACCATCTATGGGAATCCCGGGCCGCAAACTAGGTTCCACTTTTACAGCGGCAGGTTCCCAGGTTTTTCCAGGCTTTACACCAGAAAATTCACTCAACAAATCCCGTAATAACAAAGCATTCTATTCAGATTTGGAAACTGCTTTAGGGTCAAAAATTCATTTTGGTTTAGCAGGCAGGGTTGAAGATTTTAATGATTTTGGCTCTAATTTTTCGTACAGATCTACCGCCAGGTATAATTTCTATAAAGATTTTTCTTTACGCGGAGCTTATTCAACGGGTTTCAGAGCGCCTTCTCTGCATCAACAATACTTCAATAATAATCATACCGCCTATTTTCAGGGAAGTACTACCCAGGTATTAATTGCGAATAACGACAATCCATTGGTAAAAGAATTTGGTGCGGGTCCTTTAAAACCTGAGCTATCTAATTCTTTTAGTTTTGGTTTGACCGGAAGCGTTGCCAAGCGCCTAACATTTTCTGCTGATGCTTATAAAATTGACGTTAATGATCGAATCATTTTATCAGGTATCTACGCAAGAGAGCGGGCAGCGAACGGCACCCTTATTAACTCCGGCGAAGTAAACAAACTATTTAATGTATTTGATCCAACCAGACGTATCAATAGTGTACAGTTTTTTACAAACGGTGTTTCAACTCAAACCCGTGGTTTGGATTTGATGTTAAATAACCGCTTTAATTTATTAAATCCAAATCAGCATATCCTACTTTCAGCTGGGATTAATCTAAATCAAACTAAAGTTACGGATGTTCATGTTTCGGATATTCTTAAAAGAACCGCCTCACTTTCTAATACGCTATTTGATCGCCAGGAACGTTCAAGAATTGAATCAGGTATACCAGATACCAAATTGAACCTTACAGGAAATTACAACTCAAAATTGTGGGGAGTAGCTTTAAGAACGGTTCGTTTTGGCGAGGTAACTTATCGCAATCCTTTTGATCCGGCTTCGTTGGAAGTTGCCGTACCACTTAAAACCGACCAGACATTTTCAGCTAAATGGATAACTGACCTTTCTGTTAATTACACCTTTACCGATGAACTAAACTTTGCTTTGGGTGTAAATAATCTTTTTGATATCTATCCGGATAGGGTTTTTATGGACCCTAATAATATTCAGACAAACTTAAAGGGAGATGTGCTTCAAAATTATAGCAGCAGTGCGGCAAAGGATAATTCTGAAAATGGCCGGGTTCAATATAGTCGCAACCTTACCCAGTTCGGGTTTAATGGAAGGCATGTATTTGGTAAACTTAGCTACGGTTTATAAATTTATTTAAGTTACGCAAAGACTTTTTTCGTTAGAATCCAATAATTAAGCGGTTCGTATCCAGGCTTCCCAAGGGCGGGCCAGGCTCTGTACTTTAATCTTTTTGCCATTTTTCCTCTCACAGGATGGCAAAAGGATTCATGTTGCGATCCTTAATGCAACCGAACAAATTGATTTTTCTAAAGTAAATCAACAAGATTTTCCAGCTTCATTCCTCTGGATCCTTTTACCAGGATCATAAAACCCGATAAAGGATTACTTTTCAATATTTGAGAGGCTTTTTCTGTAGTTTGAAAAAATTCTGCCTTATTTTCAAACATATCTTTGTGCTTGTAAAATTCAATCCCAATAAAAATACTTCTACCCGCGTTAAGCTGTAACGCTTTTTTTATTATTGCTACGTGTTCAATTTCTGCATCGAGCCCCAGCTCAAACATATCTCCTAAGATAAAAGCCACAGAGTCGTTTTTTGAACTTTGCAAGTTTTCAATAGCAGCTATCATGCTACTGGGATTAGCGTTGTAATAATCGCAGATCAGCGTGTTATTTACGGTTTTTTTAAGCTGTGACCGGCTATTTGCAGGTTGATAAACCTCAATACCTTTAATAACCTGATTAGGTGATAATTTAAAATAGGTACCAATACAGATAGAGGCCATTATATTTTCAAAGTTATAGTTACCGGTTAAATTAGATTTTGCGGTATGCATATGATCATCTATCTCCATTACCTGGCGATGCCAGGCAACTTTTAAAAAAGGAGATGAATTTACAATGCTACCTGACACAAAATTATCAGCGCTGAAGCCAAAAGAAATTAGACTTTTTACCTTCCTTTCCTTTATCATATCTACAAGGTGGTAATTATCCCCATTAATAAAAATGGTCCCACCGGTTTTTTCGATATGATCATAAAGCTCTCCTTTGCCTATTTTAACCCCTTCAAAACCACCAAATCCTTCCAAATGTGCTTTTCCTACATTGGTAATCAACCCGTGTGTAGGCATTACAATTGAACAAAGAAAAGCGATTTCATTTTGATGATTGGCACCCATCTCAATAATGGCCATATCAGTTTCATCAGAAATTGACAGAATGGATAAAGGCACCCCAATGTGGTTATTTAGATTCCCGATGGTTGCCTGAGTTTTGTAATGCTGGGATAATACAGAAAATAGTAACTCTTTGGTTGTTGTTTTACCGTTAGAGCCGGTTATTGCAATTACTGGAATGTTTAATTGTTGTCGGTGGTGCAGAGCAAGTTTTTGTAAAGTTTCCAATACATTTTCTACAAAAACAAACCGTTCATTTTCTGCCAATTCCACTTTATCAACTACTGCCCAATCCGCACCGGTTTTTAAAGCAGCAACTGCGAAATCGTTACCATCAAAATTTTCCCCTTTTAAAGCAAA
>JACMND010000088.1 GCA_014378705.1 Pedobacter sp.
TCTTGCCACCATTCAGTCTGACAGCCAGCTTTTTCTCAATTCTTTGGTATAGGGGAATAGTTTTCTTTTTCTTCTGTTATGTACACTCCGCTCTATCATGCCATCCAGCTTAGAAAATCGCAATTCTCTAAACAGCTGATATTCAGAATCTATGCCAGAGGTTTCTATGGCAACGCTCAACGTAATTAGCTATAAATCAGATAGCTTTGGTTTAATCGGTTTGTAATAGAAATTGTAAGCCGATGAAATTTCTCTTAAGGTCTTCAGGATTAATTCGTGTTTTCGTATAAAGTTGATCATAATTATAATGAATTGATAATCAGTATAATATACTAATTTTTAGCGAAATGGGAAAACTCTTTAATAATGCACAACGGGTTTAATAACTAAATATATAACTTTATGATTCTATAATATTTAATACTACCTTGCAATATCATAAGTTTGTTTGCCAAGGGTTTAGCATAAAAAATACCCGCTTAGTAATGTTATTCTAAGACGGGCATTGCTTTTAAATTTATACAACCCTTTCTAGTGGGAACATTACAATTTTAACTGTCCAAGTACCAGGATCAAAGAACCGGATAGAAAAAGTAATCTTTATATTTCTATTTCTTTTATTAAACGCAGCAGGAATCTTATAAATCACTCTGTATCCCAAAAAATCATTATCTACCAGCCTAAACAAAGGAAATTCAGGGGCCAGATCGGGATATTGAAACTCAAGGGAAGTGGCTGTTTTAATCACAGGATAATAAGGATCAAACATAGAAAAGTCATTGTGTTTGGCCCCAAATTGATCAGAACCTCCAAGAATAACTATTTCACCTGCCTGAGGATTAAATTTATTCCCTTTTCCATCAATAAATTCGAAGATTATTTTATTGGGCCCTTTTTCATCTCTGGTAGCAGTAATATTTGGAGATCCAGGAACATCATATAAATAGTTAGCTGTTGGGTTAGGTTCTGTAGGCGACTGAGATTGAAGTGAAACCTCTCCGAATGAGGCATTGAATGATTGTTTAGGCGTAAGGATAAATTCAGCCGCATTAAGCACTATTCTTATTCCTTTTGTATTACTTGCTTCCACATCAATAACATACGTAGCCGCAGGCAGAAAAGAAGTAGCTCCGCTAAACTCCAGCCGTCCTCCTGTAGGGTTAACACGAACTGGTGCAAACTTAGCTTTAACTATTTTTTTACTTAACAATTCTAAAGTATTGTCTGCAGGAGTTATCTGTCCTTTATAGCTCAATACATCTCTTTCTTGCAATAATTCCTCTGGCACGGCAGCTCCTGTTGTTTTGTTTCTTATACCTGTCATTTTAACTGACAAGGGTGCCGTACTGCCATCCGCTACAATTGGGTCTGTAAACATGGGTTTCCCCTGTGGCACATTAAATTTATTGGGAATGTAGGATAAAAAATCACTTATATAGCCAATATCTGGTTTTTTACAACTGTAAAACATTGTACAATATGTAGTTACAGCTAATAATATATATATATCTATCTTTTTCATGACGGGTTGAAATTATTATCTTGTAAATGTATAAGTGTTTGCTAACACATTTAAAATACCTCCGGAAGATGTTTCGATATCAGCAGTCTGACATCTTATTCGAGAATCCGAACGACCTAGCGGCGTTGTTGCGTTTTGGTCTAATCCATCTAAAACCTTAATGAACCACATATTATAAACAGGAGCGCCAGACCATTGATTATCTGCCTGTGAATCTGATAATTGTTTTTGAACTGCCGTAACTACACCTCCCTGATTGGTGTAAATACGTGGTGATTCATCAATAAGATTTGATCTTTTTATTTTATCGGAAAAAAAATACTGACGAACAGTATCTGCTTTAACATATTTGTATAAAGAATCCATCGTGAAATTTCCCCTTAGCCTTTTAGCATCAATATACCTTGCAATTGAATAATCAGTAGATGCAAAAACAGTTCCTGCACTATTCATCTCCTCTTTTAAGTTATAGTGATCTATAATCAGGATCAAGCTATCAAAAAGATGGTATTGATGTTGTTTCAAATAATCGTAAGTTGTTAAAGGTGTTTTAGCATCATGTATACCCTTATCCGTAAGGTAGCTGGCTTTTTTACAAGCAATTAACATAACAATACCTAAAAAAAGAACATTCAAAATTTTTATATATTTTTTCATAATTTTTTAAATTAAAAGTTAAAGCTTACCTGTCCAAAAAGGTGTTTGTGTAAGCTTCCTGTTTTTTGTAATTAGAGAAGGATCAAGAGGCCATAAGTATTTACCGGCAAGAAACTCAGTAGCATTCATACGCCTTGGAAGAAATACTAACGGGTTGTTAAATTTATATACTGCTTTTTGTTTTGCCAGACGTACTAAATCATAATAGTAATGCCCTTCCATAAAAAGTTCTCTGGCACGCTCAGAAATAATCTCCTCAAATAGCTTATTATCTGTAACCAGGCTATTATTAGCACCTCTTTTGTTTCTGATCTGGTTCAAAAGAATTCGGGTCTGTCCATTATTATTATTGCTTGCAGCCATTGCCTCTGCTTTAAGAAGTATAATATCTGCAAGTCTGAATACAATAATATTATTCTTGAAAACATAATCTTCTGCATTGGTATTAAGTCTTACATTGGCATATTTAATGCATATTGGTTCCGGGGTGTTTAAAAAGTCAAAGGCCTTATTTCTTCGTATATCTGTTATGTCTTCTGCATAAAGCTCTTTAAGAAACAAATCATCTAAACGGTAATTTACAATAGTTGAATTTGGAATATATGGAGCTTTCAATGTTCCCCAGAAAAAAGAACCAGTTCCGGAATTTTCGTTGTCTGCACTTTGAGCAATCTCAAAAATACCTTCTGAAGATTGTCCTCGGAAAATGTTGAGGTATTGGGTACTATCTATTAAGCTGTATCCTCCTTTTTCAATAACCGAGTCTGCGGCAATAGCACATTCCGGATATTTCTGTTGCCATGCGTATACATGCGCAAGTAATGCAAAAGCAGAACCTTTATTAGCTCTTACAGCCCTGTTGCTAGCGTTTTTATAGCCATATTCCATCAAGGGTAAGGCAGCTGCTATATCTTTAACACATTGTGCAAGAATTTCAGAGGCTGGAGTTCTAGATAATTCCTGTGATGATGCAGGATTATCAGTTGTTTCGAGCACTTGCGGCACATCACCCCATATCCTGCTGATATAAAAATAAGTGAATGCCCTCATAAAATAAGCCTCTCCCAATAACCTATTTTTACCACGTTCTTTATCTGTAAATTTATCTGCAGGTATGTTGGGAATAAATTTCAGACAACGATTGGCCTGATCGATTACTTTGTAAAAAGAATCAAAGCGCCTCATTTTACCCATATTACGATAATCAGCAGATAAAGGTATGGAAGTTGCCCAATTCATTTCGGATATAGCCCCCCAATCTTCTCCGTAAAGATAAGGAAGGAATTCAGGCGTCGGAAAATCTCCATATGCAAAATAATTTGTGCCTTGGGCATTATTAAGGGATTTTCTTAATAATGCATAAATACCAGCTACAGAAGCGTCAGCTTCTTCTCCCGTTTTCCAGAAGCCCTGATCCGTTGCCACGCTGATAGGTTCCAGTTCCAAAAACTTTTTACAGGAAGGTAGCTGAATGGCTAGGAGAACTATAAAGATTATTGTTAAATTCTTTTTCATCATTATTTTATTAAAAAGTAAAATCAAGACCAAAAGTGTATTTTTTAGGATTAGGATAATCATTACCTGATGAGTAACCTGATACTTGTACAGCTTCGGGGTCTGGAACGGTAGCATTAGACCATACATATAAATTATCTAATACTCCATACAATCTGATAGATTGTATTTTTAGCCGGTTGGTAAAACTTGTAGGCAATGTGTAGCCCAACCTGATATTTTTTAACCTCAAAAAGCTTGCGTCTTCCACAAACAAAGACTGCCCTGCATAAAATCTGTCTACAAAATTGTTCGGATCGCTTTTACTTACTAGGGCAGGATATTGAGCTACATCGCCAGACTGTCTCCAAAAGTTAAGGCCGCCAAAATCTGATGCCGGACCAGATAATCTACCCCATGCATCGTACTGCTGACGGCTTGAGCCATTTAATTTATCAGACAGGTAACCATTCATCAGGTTTCTGCCTTTTATAAATGTAAATAATATCCCTAAAGAGAAATTTTTGTAGGAAAAATTATTATTAAAGCCACCTGTAAATTTAGGATAAGGGCTTCCTGCTGCTATTCTGTCATTATCATCTATGACATAATCCCCATTAAGGTCCCTTCTTATTGGATCTCCTGCAGAGAAAGGTGTATTTGAGTTATACTGTCCAAGCCTTCTTCCTGTTAAAGGATTAACAGGAACATCTTCATCCCTTGCATATACACCTCTTACATCCCATACATTAAAGGCAAACAATGGCTCACCTACAGTTAAGATATTTTGCAAATAAGGAGGTCCAAAAGTTACAGATCGACCGCCATTAGGCAGCTTAGTAACATAATTATCATTAATGGCAATGTTAAAGTTTGTAGACCATTGTAATTTGAATTTGGGCGAGAGGTTGTTGGTATTAATATCAAATTCTACACCTGTATTACGCACACTTACATAATTATTACTGCTAAGTGTATAACCAGTTGTAAGGGGTACCGGGATTTCGAATACCAAATCTTTAGAATCACGAATGTAATAATCAGCTGTTATTGATATCCTATTGTTAAATAAAGACATATCTATTCCTGCATTAAACTGCGGGGAAGTAACCCAAGAAATATTTCCTGAGGCAGCTGGTTGATAATAATTAGGATAGAATACAGCCGCACCATTATAAGTAGTCATGTTCTGCAAAGTTGGGTCATTTTGAGCAGGAATACTTCCATCAGAAAGGCGAGCAAAATTGAAAGATGCGTCTGAAAAGAGCGACTGATATTGTGCATAATATTCACCGGGATCATAACCGGTAATTCCATAGCTGCTTCTAATTTTAAAGGAAGTCACCACTTTTTTTATACTTTCAAAGAACGACTCTTCTGCAATATTCCACCCTGCAGAAACAGAAGGAAAGTTAGCGTATTGACTTTCGGCTCCATACCTAGAAGAACCATCTCTTCTGAAATTTGTCTGAAGAAGATATTTGCCTTTGTAGTCATAATTAAAACGAGCGAATAAAGACAGGCGTCTACGCTCTTCAACAGTAGTGTTTCCTTCAAGATTAGCACCGGAAACACCACGGATGGTTTTAATTGATGTTGCCGCAATTCCTCGGCCTAATAAATAAGAACTGTTACGTGTATTCATTTCCACACCCTGACCTAATATTCCATTAAAATTATGGTTCTTTACACTTTGAGTGTAACTAAGGTAATTCTCTACTTCTAATCTGTTATTCTGGTTCTCAAAATAATATGCATCATTACGACCTGCGTTTAATACGGCAGGTTTAAAATAATCTCTCCTGTCTACACCGTTATTATAAGATAAAGAGCTGGTAATAGTTAAAGGCTTGGAAAGTATTAATACAGCTTGTACATTAGCGTATAATTCATTTAATTTATGGTCATCCCTTAATTCATCATACTGGCCGCTATAAATTTGTTTTTCCTCATCCCGAATCTGCCAAAAAGAAGAAGGAAATGATGATGTGGTAAATGGGTATCTGGAAAAATCACCTGAACCATGTTTATATTTATTCATGGAATAGAAGACGTTTGCTGTTACCTGAAGACTTTTAGAAGGATTTACTTGTAAAAATAACCTAGGTGTAACCCTGCTATTACTATAGCCTTTCATCACTCCTTCTTCTGAATATCGGTTTAATGAAAACCGATAACCATATTCTTCTTTTGAAGCGGCAATGCTTACATCTACATTAGATAATAAACCATCTTGTAAAAACAAGCCCTGCCAATCTGTATTATTATTATACGCGGTATTTAAACTATCTGTTAAGAAAGGACTTAGTAATCCCTGGTTAATTTGATCATAAAAAGCACCTGACTGATTAATCAAATCCATTTTTAAACGCCTTTCTTCACTACCAATAATTACTGGTTTTAATGCGGGCTGGCTGGCAACACCGACATAAGAGGATATTCTAATTTGAGGGGCACCTGATTTAGGACGTTTTGTTTTTACAATAATCACCCCATTTGCTGCTCTTGCACCATAAATAGCAGCTGCAGATGCATCTTTTAACACATCAATAGACTCGATATCATTAGGATTAATAGCTGCAAGCGGGCTACTATTTGAATAAGTTGATTGCTTGTCGCTAACATCATAGGCTATCCCATCAATCACATATAAAGGTGAGCTTGAACCGTTTAAATCTAAACTGCTACTTCCCCGTATATTAACAATGTTATTTGCCCCTGGCTCACCAGAAGTACTTAACACGGTTAAACCTGGCACACGCCCCTGCAGCATGGCATCAAATGTGGCATAAGGCGTATTTTCAAATTCTTTACCTTTTACTGAAGATACTGCTCCAGTTACTTTTTTTCTTTCTATATTCTGGTACCCGATGACAACGACTTCATTCATAGCACTTACATCTACCTCCATTGAAACCTCTACCTGCTGATCAGATCTGGAAAGATTTTTTATTTCTATCTCACGGGATTTGTAACCTATGTAAGAAAACTGTAAAACAGGATTGGCGTTTTTCACCTGAATGACGAATCTTCCTTCTATATCGGTGGTGGTTCCATTTGTGCTGCCCTTCTCACGAATGGTTACTCCAGGAAGTCCGATTTTGTCAGTTTTATCGATTACTCTTCCTTTGATTTTTTGCTGTGCAGAAGCACACCAGGGAATTAACAGAAAAGTAAAAAGCAACAGTAAAGGCTGTGTTACTTTACAAGTAAAAACTTTCTTCATAATTAATTGTTTTGATTTAGGATTTATTATATGAAGATATAAACTAGCAAGATCTAATAGTTTGTAAATTTTACCCACTTGTTCTATGTTTTTAACCCGCTTTATGTATTATTAAAAAAGATGTGGTTAATATGCTGAATTCTTTACGTTTCTGATCCTTAAAACTCTTATTCTGCCGTAGCACAAATCTTTTTATGGAACTTATTAATTACCTGATTATTTAATAACCCATTCGTGTGTTCCTGATGCATAATCTACAGGCAACTGAACCTCTAATTTTAGAGCTTTGGTTAATACAGGTTCGAATTTAACGGTATTGTACCGGTCTTCAGATATTTTGTAGGGAACCAAGTTTTTTATGGGAAGCCATTTACCATCTTTCTGATAACCTGAGGAGCTCGATAACTAAGTAGTCGAGCCTTAAAAACAATTTAACTACTTGATTATGAGTATTTTATTTATATATTTGGCATAATTTTTGTATTAAAATATGCAAGAAACAGTTGTTTTCAACTTAAAACCCTGCATTTTTTTTTGATATGTTAGCTAAGAAATCAGTAGATAA
>JACMND010000089.1 GCA_014378705.1 Pedobacter sp.
CCCATGGCAATTACTCCTGCCTGAACTCCAATAATAATAAATTGATTTTCGCCTCCAGTATTTTCTCCTATTGATCCTGCAACTCTTCCTGAACTTCCTAACCCCAAGCCCAGAGGGCTTTGAACCATTGCGTTAACTCCTTCAATCCACTCTAAAACATGCCCCAAACTTGAGGCATTTGTAAAGTTAAGTGTGTTGATTACAAATTCCTGTAGATCTTTATTTTTTAATAAAAATGAAAAATAGAGGACAGTTGCCAGTACTGCAAAATGAACTAAATTTAGGAGTACTTTCTTATTCGTTATCCATGCGTAAGCGTAAATCATTAAAAAATAACTTAAAAATGCTGATCTTGATAAAGCAAGAATAATGGATATTTGGGTAGCAGCTAAAGCCACCTTGCCTAAATTATTAAGTTTTATCTTGCAATTATCAGATGTATACAGTGCAGCTAAAACAGCTAGCGCCAGTAAAGTTGCAGATGCGTGCTCCAAAGGATTTGCATAAAAACCTGCAAACCGTTTTATACCAGCTTCAGCCTCAAAAGTGTAAGTTAGGCCATAACTTCCAGACGGATCAAAATTATAAATGTAATAGTGATAATCAGCATACCCTGTAATAGTTTGAAAATGCTGGTAAGTTATATATTCAATTAAAATCACTACAGCAGTTGCTATGGCAACATAAAGTATAAAATGAAAATATCTGCTTAGGTAGATTTCTTTAAGATTAAAAAGTCGGCCACAGGAATAAATTAATGGAAAAAACGATATACTTTTAAAAGATATAAGCCTTTCTAAAAAAGTTTGCTCACCA
This sequence comes from Pedobacter sp., assembly GCA_014378705.1. GTDB lineage: Bacteria > Bacteroidota > Bacteroidia > Sphingobacteriales > Sphingobacteriaceae > Daejeonella. The sequence goes on from JACMND010000089.1 coordinate 817, forward strand.
ATCGGCAAAAGCACATATATGAATGTATATCCAAAATATGCAATTATGGCATAATCCACAAAATGAAATCTAATTCTGTTTTTAAGATTATATAATTGAAAACCAAGCAATACAACAACAAGAATTTCTTTAAATGTTTGTAAAATACCAATAAAACTACTTAGCCCCAAGCTATATGCAATTGATAAAGAGGTTATGTAAATAGGCAATGCGAATATTAAAAATACTAACGCTCCCTGTCGGTTCCCGCGAATAATCTCTTTTATGGCAAAAAGAAATGTCGAAATATATATGAGCGGAAACAGGAACATCATGCAATCTGCAAATCAAGCCCTGTTTTAAGCATAGACAGGATGTTCTTTTTTGATAACAAACTCATACATCATAATTGCACTAATTTCGATGATCAACGTATATGCGCCTAACAAATAAATGTTTTTTAGTGCGCTAATGCTAAAGGCAAGAGTAAAAGCCAATATCAGTAATACAACAGCAATGTTAAATATTGACCTGTTATTCTCCCTGATTAGCAATTCCAGAACGTTCAGGCAATTTAATGCTGCCGCTGCCGGAACCAGCGACATCACGCGTAAAATAGTTACCGCAGTGGCATTTGGTTGGCCGGCTATGATGTAAATAATGGGCCCGGCGAAAATCATGATACCGATTGATACGCCCAAAAAAACCATGAAAAGCATTTTTTTAAGACTGGTTTTAAACACCATAAATTGATGTGGATCTGCATTAAAAAGCGAAGCGGCTTTTGGATAAACCGAGTTTGAGATGGACATGATCAGCAAACGTGATGACCAGGTGATTTTATCACAAAGAGAATAAGCACCCAGCCACATTGGATTTCCCCATCTGGCTAAAGCGAATAGCATTAATGATTGCTGTAAATGAACTGAAATATTATTCCCAACTAAAAAGAAGTTGCCTTTTGTAAGCTGGATCATATCGGTTTTGACAGGAAAAGTAAATGGCAATTTGTATTGAATGATTCCTCTAAAAATCAGGAATACGTATATTAAAAAGTTAATACCTCCAATCAGGAAGTTAACCCAGATGGCGTCGGATGCACCATTGATTAGAAAAATTACCCCTAGTATAATAAGTATTTTGCCAATTAGATTGGCCATATTGTAGATTGCAAGTTTCTCTGTTCCTAAATACAAAAATAACGGATTGACTACCTCTGACAGGATGAGCGGGATTGCAAGAAGGTAATAATTGTAATGAACAAAGTTTCCAAAACCTGCCAACAGGAATAAGAGTATAAATGGCAAAAAAATAATAATACGAATCAGTAGTGTGTTATAAAAAATCCTTGACAAGTTAACTGGATCATTTTTATGCACAGCTACATCTTTTATTCCTGATTGACTGGTTCCGAAATTTACAACGATTCCCAACAAACCTGCGAAGGCATTGGCGAGCATAATAAGACCGAAAGCTTCTAAACCAACAATTCTGGTTATAACCGGGTATAGTAAAATTAAAAGAAGTGCATTGGAAAGTTGTATGCTGCTTAAATTGAAAAAGTTGGAGAGGATTCTGGTCTTCTTTAATCTTAAATAAGTACCGGCAAACAACTCTTTCAAAACCTTTAATTTGTCGCAAATTTATAACAAATTCAAATAATGCGTGCCAATATTAATAGCATCCTACAGAATTCTTCTAAAAAGAAAAAGCTGGAGTCCATGGGACTGCCAGCCTTTTCATCTAAATTAACGCTCTCAGGTATTTATACCACTAAATGAGATTAAAGTTTCGCCAAATTTTTAAAACCTTTATTCAAATTCGTAACATCCTATATCAGAGGGAAATATTCTTTCAATATTATTTAAATCTTTTGCTAAATACAGTTTAAGATAACGATCAGTGCTTAAATTTAAACCCGTATTTAAACCCGGGCTTGTGCCGGTTAATTTAAAATTTCCTTTTTTCTGATCAAAAAATAATGGATCCATATTTAGTATGTTGCCATTTTCTTGCTGCAATCCGGTGCTGCTTTTAATTAAATTATTTTGAACTTCTTCATAAAATAAACTGCCTTTTTTGTCTATGATCAACTCATTAATATTGCTTCCCCATATAATATTGTTAGTTAAGGTTACAGATAAAGCAGCTGTTTGCAATGATTGATTAGCCTGATAATAATCTGCAAAGTACACAGCGGGGTTCTGACGGTTAAACTCAAAATTAAGCCCTGAAAAGGTGTTGTGCTTTAGATTATAAATCCCACCTAAAGCTCCGTAAACTAAATATTGCCCACAATTGTAGATCAGGGTATTAAAAACACTTACATCCGCGTTGTACATAATCAGCCCGGCAACCTGCATATTCTTTATAACAGAACTGTTAACGACTAATTTGGGATTGCTGTTGTTCGATAAAGAATCTACACGCACTCCCGCTAAAGCGTTTTTTATATTTGTGAAATTTAGGATGTTATTAGTGCTTGTTTGTAAAAAGTGAATTCCATCCCACTGCCCGGGTTCGTCATCGTAAATATTTTCAAGCCTGTCGCCGGAGAAGTCAACAGGCTCTGAAACTTCACCTTCGCATTGTAAGGTTCCGGCGATGAGCATCTCAGAACCGTGGTGAAAAAATACTTTTACCCCTTTTTGAATGGTAAGTTTCGAATCTTTGCTTATTAGCAAAGAATTATAAACTACGTAAGGTTTTTCATTTGTCCAGATTGTATTCCCTGATAAAATCTCCCGGTTATAAAAATGTGCATTTTGTCCGTATGCCCTTAACTGAACTGATTGTTTATTACTATTGGTAACAAACTGCAAAGAATCTGAAACTATAAAAGGAAGGTTCTCAGAGCCCGGATTGATAAATATTTTGACAAAGATATTAAGCGAATCTTTTCCTGCTAAGATTATATTATTAGAAACATTTACAGGCTGGCCGTTAATGTTAATCTGGTAGGATGAATTATTCCCCCCGGCAAGTTTTACTTCAGAAATTTTTACAGCATTTTTATTTGGGTTATAAACTTTAAGCTTTCGGGAAGTGCTGCCGGAGGACGTAAATACCGTATCAAAAAAAACGGTATCGGTAGAAAATTGAAGCTTTACAGTGGGATTAGAAGTTACTATGTTTTCCTTCCGGCAAGAAGAAAACAAAATTAAAATCATGATTATAATACTTATGGGCCTCATGAAACAAATATTATAAAATTAAACTATTCGGCAAAAGCGATTGTGGCTATACTGATGCTTACGTTTTTAATTTTCAAAAGCTCAAGGCAGCAAGCTTCCAGCGTAGCACCTGTTGTAATTACATCATCAACTAACAGCAAGTGTTTGTTTTCCAATTGTAAAGGCTCACGCACAAAAAATGCTTCTTTAAGATTTTCGTATCTGGAAAATCGGGATTTTAGTGTTTGAGTTTCCGTATTGGTGGCCTTGCACAAATTATTCAGTACAACAGGAATGTTCAAAGCATCAGACATTCCTTTAGCGATGCATTCACTTTGATTATAGCCTCGTAGTTTTCTTTTTTTGGGATGAAGCGGAACTGGAATAACCACATCGGGAATGGTCCATACCGATGACTGTTCTAACTCAGAACCATATAGTTTGCCCATTTTTGTTCCGGTTTCTGGTCGGTTATTGTATTTTAACTGGTGCATTATATGCTGTACTTTGTTTCCCTTCTTAAAGTAAACATAAGATCCGGCTTGTTTAAACGGAAATCTTCCCCAAAGTTGCCTGGCTACCCTGTTCTCTGGATCCTTATGATGCATCGTGTAAGGCAAATGGTAGATACAATTTGTACAGATTATGTCTTCATTTTTATAAAGGTTTTTACCGCATGCCGCACAGAGCTCGGGAAAAAACAGACCGATAAAATCATAAAAATATCCGCTTACTGGATTCATATAAATTAAGATACCGTAAAATAGCCAAATGGTAAGAAGGCTTTAAACAAGTCTGATAATAAAGTAGTTAAATTTTCGTTAAAACACTGTTTATTTTATGAAACAGAATTATCTCAAAGTTAACCGTTCGTATAAACTTTGTTAAACCAAGTGGTATTTCTGACGTAGTAAGTTTCAACAGAAGGGGGAACCCAGCCGGGTTAAATAAAAATGTTATGATGAAAAAAATAGGGGCAGTCGCCTGTTTTCTTTTTGCAGGTATTACGGTATTTGCAAATGGAGATCAAAATCTTCTTGATAAGGATACAACTTATTCATCGATTACAGTAATTACAAACAACGAACCTTCTGATAGTTTACTACAAAACCAATTATTTCCAAATCCCCTCTTATCATATCAAAATCTTGTTTATAAGCAACGTCTTGATTCACTTGAAAGTTCTGTCAAGCTATCTTACAATGAGCATGTCCAGGACTATATTGATCTTTATGTTTTTAAACGAAAAACTCAGATTGGTAAGATGATCGGCCTTTCTGATTATTACTTTCCAATTTTTGAAAAATCATTAAGAGAAGTCGGTATTCCTGATGAACTAAAATATATCTCCATTGTAGAATCAGCACTCAATCCACAGGCGGTTTCGCGTTCCGGAGCCGTTGGACCATGGCAATTTATGTATACCACAGCAAAAGGATATGGTTTAAAAATGGACAATTACGTCGATGAACGTAAAGACCCTGTTCAGGCCAGCTATGCAGCGGCTCTCTATTTAAAAGATGCTTATAACAGGTTAGGAGATTGGTTGCTGGCTATTGCTGCTTATAATTGCGGAGCGGGCGCTGTTTCCAGGGCCATCACTCGTTCAGGTGGCGAAGCCGACTTTTGGAAAGTACGTCCGTATTTGCCAAGGGAAACCCAAAATTATGTGCCAGCGTTTATTGCTACAGTTTACGCCATGAAATATTATCAAAAACATGATATCATTGCTGAAGATCCCGGATTTAACATCCTAACTGAAATAATTGATGTTAACCGGGTTATATCTTTATCGAATATAGCCAGGGCAGCTAACGTGGATTTAAGTGAATTATTATTATTAAATCCTTCATATAAAAAGAAAATTATTAACGGATCCCCGGCATACCCTAAACAACTCGTAATTCCAGTAGTAGAAAAACAAGTTTACACAATGTTATATGATGTATTGAACGGCACTGAAATTTTAAATGAGCCTTCAATAACTGCTGTAAACAACCTGTCTCACCAAGAGAATCAAATAAATGTTCCGGCATCCCATAAAGTTAAAGACGGACAAACTATTTTAATGGTAGCTAACCAATATGGTTTAGAAGTGCAAGACCTGAAAGTACTTAATAACTTTACGGATAACCCTTTAGTTCCGGGCCAGGTTGTAAAACTTAAATCAGTAAAACAACCATTGGCAAAGCCCTCTAAATCATCACGTTATTTTACTTACATCGTGAAAGCGGGGGATACTTTGTCAGAAATTGCCGAAAAATTTACCGGAAACACAATCTCCAAAATTAAGGCACAAAATGGATTGAATAAAAATCTCGTTAAACCCGGTATGAAATTAATAATAAACAAAAGCTAGCTCTTGTTTATTTCTCTTATAACCCCCTTCAATTCATTTAATAAACCAATACCGAAAAGAATTGTAATTTTGCGCCTTTCACAATTACTAGTTAATGAGTAAGATTAATCGTAAGCAAGACGCACTAGACTACCATTCACAAGGGCGTCCGGGTAAAATTCAAGTCGTTTCTACAAAACCAACTAATTCTCAACGTGATCTGGCCCTGGCATATTCCCCCGGAGTTGCAGAACCTTGTTTAAAGATCGCGGAAAATAAGGATGACGTATACAAATATACCGCTAAAGGCAACTTGGTAGCAGTTATCAGTAACGGTACAGCCGTTTTAGGATTGGGAGATATTGGTCCGGAAGCCGCAAAACCGGTTATGGAAGGCAAAGGTATTTTATTTAAGATTTTTGCTGATATAGATGTTTTTGACCTTGAACTTGATACCAAGAACATAGATGAATTTGTGAAAATAGTAAAGGCGCTTGAACCTACTTTTGGTGGGATCAATTTGGAAGATATAAAAGCTCCTGAATGTTTTGAAATAGAACGCCGGTTAAAAGAAGAAATGAGCATTCCGGTGATGCATGACGACCAGCATGGAACAGCGATCATATCCTCAGCAGCATTAATTAATGCTTGCGAGATTCAGAAAAAAAAATTAGACCGGATAAGAATAGTGGTGAACGGAGCCGGGGCTGCCGCTATTTCCTGTACCAGGTTGTATGTTAGCCTTGGCGCAAAACGGGATAACATCGTTATGCTTGACCGCTCCGGCGTAATCAGGCAAGACCGTGAAGATTTGGAGGGAACGAAAGCCGAATTTGCTACAAACAGAAAAATTAATACTCTTGAAGAAGCGATGAAGGATGCCGACGTTTTTATTGGTTTATCTTCTCCGGATGTGTTGACAACAGACATGCTGAAAATCATGGCTAAGAATCCCATTGTGTTTGCCATGGCCAACCCAAATCCGGAGATTGGTTATGATCTTGCAGTACGTACGCGTAAAGATATTATTATGGCTACGGGCCGTTCTGATTTTCCTAACCAGGTTAACAATGTTTTAGGTTTTCCGTACATATTCAGAGGGGCGCTGGATGTACGTGCTACCGCTATTAATGAAGAAATGAAGATTGCCGCAGTTAGAGCAATTGCTGATCTTGCGAAAAGAACAGTGCCCGAAGCAGTTAATCTGGCTTATAATACCAAGAATTTAAAGTTTGGCAGCGAATACATCATTCCAAAACCTATTGATTTCAGGCTCATAACGGTTGTATCTCCGGCAGTTGCCAAAGCCGCAATAGACTCAGGTGTTGCCCGCAAAATTATAACAGACTGGGATGCGTATAAAGAAGAGTTAAAAACTCGTTTAGGTGTTGATGATGCTTTGCTACGTGCGGTTACAAATAAAGCCAAGTCATCACCAAAGCGTATTGTCTTCGCCGAAGCCGATAATTATAAGATATTAAAAGCCGCACAGATTGTTAAGGATGATGGTATTGCGATACCTATATTATTAGGCAACAAAATTAGGATACAAGAGATTATTTCTGAAAACGAACTTGATCTGGAAGGCGTACTGATTATAAACCCTTTGGAAGAAATAGAAAAGTCGTTAATGTATGCCGAAAACTTATTTAATAAACGTCAGCGACGCGGTTTAACTCTGTTTGAAGCTAAAAAGCTGATGCGTGATCGGAATTATTATGGTTCCTCAATGGTTCAGTTTGGCGAAGCTGATGCTTTAATATCAGGACTTACCAGAAATTATGCATCGACCATCAAACCGGCGTTGCAGGTTATTGGCATTGAAGAAGGCGTTAATCGGGTTGCCGGGATGTATATGATGCTTACAAAAAAGGGACCTGTTTTTTTTGGCGATACAACCGTGAATGAAAATCCTACCGCCGAAGAGTTAGTAGACATTAGCATACTTTTAGATCGCTCCGTAAAAAAATTCAATATCTCACCAAGGCTTGCTTTGCTATCTTATTCTAATTTTGGATCCAATGAAGGCGAAGTGCCAGAAAAAACACGTGAGGCAGTAAAAATAATGCATACCCGATACCCTGAAATTGTGGTTGATGGCGAGATGCAGGCAAATTTCGCGATGAACGCCAATCTCTTAAAAGATAACTTTCCTTTCAGCATCCTGAACGGAGCTCCGGCAAACGTTTTAGTTTTTCCGAACCTGGAATCAGGAAATATAGCCTATAAACTTTTGCAGGAATTAGGTGATGCCGAGGCAGTAGGTCCAATATTATTGGGATTAAAAAAGCCGGTGCATGTTTTACAGCTTGGAAGTTCGGTAAGGGAAATCGTAAATATGGTTACCATAGCAGTTGTTGACGTGCAATCCAGGCAGGAAAATGTTTCTGAGGAGGTTATCAAGCGTAAAGGTATTTTTAACCGCATTCGTAAGCCAGCAAAAAAGTAAGTTATGTACGATTATATTGATGGAAAATTGGCGGTTAAAGGTCCTACATATGTTGTAATTGATGCAGGTGGAGTTGGATATCACATAAATATTTCATTAAACACCTATTCAGCCATTCGGAGCCAGGAACGGTGTAAGTTATTTGTCTGGATGCATGTTAAAGAAGATGCCCATACCTTGTACGGTTTTTTTGAAGAGGGAGAAAGACGCCTGTTTCTGCATCTCATTTCCGTTTCCGGGATAGGCCCTAACACAGGCCGAATGATCCTTTCATCCATTACACCCGCGGAAATTCAAACCGCTATTGTTAAAGGAGATGTTCCGTTGATACAACGGATCAAAGGCATTGGCCCTAAATCTGCTCAGAGAATGATTTTGGAGCTACAGGATAAATTGAAAAAAGAAGGGCCTGATTCCTTAATCTCGGTTCCTTTAAATACAACTGTAAAAGAAGAGGCGCTATCTGCGCTGGTAATGCTTGGTTTTAATAAGGCTGTCGCCGAGAAATCATTGGGACAAGCAATCCACAACTCTGCTGAAAATTTATCCGTAGAACAGTTGATAAAAGTTGCCCTTAAAACCTTATAATTACTATCAAGAAATCTTATATTGAAAAACGCTTTTGCTTTTATTTTAATGAAAGTATGTTTTTTGCTGGTTGTTTACCCGGGCTTATTATTTGCACAGGATACACCAACCAAAACGGACACTGTAAAGCTTGTTTATCCTTTCCGGGATTTTAAAAATATTCCACTGCAACGTACACCGGGCATTTATATGCCAAACCCATCCAATATCCGCCGCACGGTAGAATTTGACCCCATCAGTAAACAATACATCATCAGGGAACGCATTGGAGAACGTTTGTACCGCCCGCCGCAGTATTTAAGCATAGAGGAATACCAGCGGCTTGAAAATCAAATCATCAAAAAAAATTACTGGCGTGAGCTGTCTGATCTTCCTTTAGCCGAAGCCCGTACGCCTGGATTTATCCCTCCGGTTATTGTAAATAGTAAAGCTTTTGAAAAGATATTCGGCGGCTCGGTCATAGATATCAGGCCCCAGGGTTCGGCCGAAATTACTTTTGCTGGTCGTTTAAACAGGAATGAAAATCCTTTATTTAATGAACGCCAGCGAAAACAAGGCAATTTCGATTTTAACCAACGAATCCAGATGAATGTTGTTGGCCAGATTGGAGAAAAGTTGAGGATATCAACCAATTACAATACCGAAGCGCAATTTGACTTTGAAAATCAGGTTAAACTGGATTATACCGGAAAAGAAGATGAGATCATCAAAAAAATTGAAGCAGGTAATGTTAGCCTTCCCTTATCATCAACCTTAATTACGGGCAGCCAGGCCTTGTTCGGGTTAAAAACCCAATTGCAATTTGGTCGTTTAAATGTAACCAGTGTATTTTCTCAGCAAAAATCTCAACAAAAAGAAATTACCATTACCAATGGCTCGCAACAAAATGAATTTAGAATTTCAGCAGATAATTACGAAACCAATAAACATTATTTTTTAGCTCAGTATTTCCGCAACAATTATAACAGGGCTCTTTCTAACATTCCCGTTATCATTTCAAATATTAACATTACAAAAATTGAAGTATGGGTAACCAACCGAACCAATAGTACGGTAGATTCCCGCGATGTTTTGGGTCTGATAGATCTTGGCGAAAACCAGCCTTACAATATAAACCAGGTTCAGGGTGGGGTGGGCTTTTCTGTCTTACCCGCCGGCTTTAGTGGTCCCGGTTTTACGCAGCAATCAAATAACTTACTCCAAAATTTACCCGCTGGATTGAGGCTGACAAATAACAATGATGCCAACGCGTATTTCCAGGCAAATGGTGGAACAGACAATTTTAACAAGCTTACATATGCCCGCAAATTAACAGAACGAGAGTTTACAATCCATAATCAGCTGGGCTACATCTCACTTAATTCCGCATTAAATGCAGATGAAGTATTATCTGTTGCTTATCGCTACACACTTAATGGGGTTGAGTACCAGGTTGGGGAGTTATCAACGGATGTGCCGGTTGATAATGCCACGCCAAGGGTTTTATTTGTAAAGTTGTTGAAGAACGAAACATTAAAAACGAATCTCCCAACCTGGGACCTGATGATGAAGAATATTTATTCTTTGGGTGCTTATCAGGTTAGCCGAAATGATTTTAGGTTAAATATTTTCCGGTTAGATGAAAATTCTGGAATTGAAAAACCTCAGATTATCGAAGGGGCAAACACAACAGGAAAGCTGTGGCTTCAATTAACTAATCTGGATAACCTGAATCAGCAAAATGACCGGCAGCCTGATGGTTTTTTTGATTTTATAGAAGGAGTAACTATTGATCCGCTAAACGGACGGATTACTTTCCCATTAGTTGAACCGTTCGGGTCTGACCTGGCGGCAAAATTTAATCCGTTAACCGAACAAAACCTGATACAAAAATATGTTTTTCAACCTTTATACGATTCTACAAAGGTTGATGCCCAGCAGCTTTTCCAAAAATTAAATCGCTATTACATCCGCGGTACCTATCAATCTCAATCGGGTTCAGAATTCCAGCTTAACGCGATAAACATTCCTCAAGGTTCTGTTCAGGTAATTGCCGGCACGCTACCGCTGCAGGAAGGAGCTGATTATACAGTTGATTACAACAGCGGTAGAGTGCGAATACTGAACCAGGCTTTGCTTAATTCCGGCCAGCCAATACGGATTAAATTAGAAAATAATGAATTGTTTGGAATCCAGCAACGATCGCTAATGGGTTCAAGGTTTGATTATCGTGTAAACAATAAGTTAAACCTTGGCGGGACGTTTATGAACCTGACAGAAAAACCCTTAACCCAAAAAGTGAATATTGGTGAAGAAGCGATATCAAACACCATTTGGGGTATGGATCTGAATTATAGTTCCAACTCACGCTGGCTAACCAGAATGGTAGATAAACTCCCATTTATTAGCACCAAGGAAATTTCAGCAGTTACTTTCAGCGGCGAATACGCCAACCTGATTCCGGGTCATCCTAATGCGCTTAATTTTGCCGGCAGCCGTAACGGCACCAGTTATTTGGATGATTTTGAGGCCAGTCGTTCAGTAATAGATATTAAAAGTGCTGCACCCTGGCAAATTTCCGGAACGCCACAGTTATTTCCGGAATCACAACTTGTAAACGACCTTTCATACAATTTCAACAGGGCCCGCCTTGCTTTTTACAACATTGACCCCATTTTTTTTAGAACACAAAATTCTACAACGCCAAACAATATTAAAAGCAATAAAGCAGAGCTTTCCAATCATTATGTCAGAGAGATATTTGAGCGGGAAGTTTTTCCTTTTAAGCAGTCGGTAACTGGCCAACCCATAACATTGCCAACTTTTGATTTGAGTTATTATCCGGGTTTACGCGGGCCTTACAATTTCAGCTCAACTGCTTTAAACCCAGACGGCACGCTAACAAACCCACAAAGCAGGTGGGGCGGCATTTTCAGAAAGTTGGAAACCAATGATTTCGAAGCGCTGAATATTGAATTTGTTGAGTTTTGGGTTTTAGACCCTTTTCTTTATAATCCAAATAGCCGGGGTGGCGATCTCTATTTTAATCTGGGGAACATTTCCGAAGACATTTTAAAAGACGGTAGAAAGAGTTTAGAAAACGGTTTGCCTGTGAATGCGGATAGTACCAAAACAGATCAGACGGTTTGGGGAAGAGTTCCAAGGCTTCAACCGGTTATACAGGCATTTGATAATAATCCGGAAGCCAGGAAATTTCAGGATGTTGGTTTAGATGGTATAAACAACAGCGATGAAAGGCAACAGTATGCTGAGTTTATAAACCAGGCCAGAACTCAAATAAATGCCCAGGCGTTACAGTTATTAGAAGCCGACCCATCGTCAGACGATTATCAGTATTATCGTGGAAACAACCTGGATGATATCAATGCAGGTATTTTAAAGCGCTACGAACGTTATAATGGAACGGAAAGCAACTCAAAAACGACACAACAATCTTTAGATCAAACCGGGATTGAAAATTCCGCTGGTACACCGCTTCCTGATGGGGAAGACATTAACAGGGATAATAACTCCACCCAGGCCGATGAATATTTTCAATACCGGGTGTCAATTCGCCCACAGGATTTATTAATAGTTGGGAATAATTTTGTGGCTGATATTGTTCCGGTTAACGTAAAACTGGCTAACGGAAAGCAAGAGAGCGTAAGATGGATACAGTTTAAAATACCACTTGCCGCTTTTCAGCAGAAAGTTGGAAGTATCCAGGATTTTAAATCCATTCGTTTTATTCGGATGTTTATGACCGATTTTGCCGATACAACAGTTATGCGTTTTGCTAAACTTCAGCTTGTTAGGGGAGAATGGCGCAGGTTTAACGCCGAAAACAATCCTGCTAAAGTAATTGCAGATCCCATTATTATAAACCCGGCATTGGATAATTCAATTTTAGACGTGTCTACCATCAACATTGAAGAGAACGGTAAGCGTAGCCCTATCCCTTATGTTGTTCCGCCGGGTATTGTTAGAGAGCGTGATTTTGGCAATTTCCGTGGAGAAACCCAGCAGAATGAACAGTCGTTAGCCGTTAACATTCGTAATCTACGTGACGGTTACGGCCGTGCCGCGTTCCGGACTACTTTTAATGATTTCCGTTCATACCGCCGGATAGAAATGTTTATACATGCCGAAGGAGATTTATTGCGAGATGATGATGTAAGCGCCTTTATTAGATTAGGGGCTGATTATCAGGAAAATTATTATGAATATGATCTGCCATTAAAAGTTACCATTCCGGGCTCACGTGATCCGGAAGCTATCTGGCCTCAACAAAACCGGTTAAATGTGGAGATCAGGTTATTCCAAGTCGCCAAAATTGCCAGGAACAATGCCAGACTAAACGGACAACCCTGGCCGATAAACTTGCCATTTACCTATCGGGAAGGATTAAATACCATTACGGTTGTCGGCCAGCCGGATCTGAGTAAGATCAGAGTTTATATGCTGGGAGTTCGTAACCCTTTGCGGGATCAGGCAAATCCCGGAGCGGATGACGGGCTGGACAAAACCACACAAATTTGGTTTAACGAATTAAGACTGACAGATTTTGATGAAAGTGGCGGATGGGCGGCATCCGCGAGGTTAAACGCCAAGCTTGCGGATTTTGCTGATGTAACAATTTCTGGTAGTAAAAGTACTATTGGATTTGGATCCATTGACAAACGGGTAAGCGAACGAAACCGTGCGGATGATGTTTTGTTTGATGTATCCAGCAGTATGGAACTGGGTAAGTTTTTTCCGGAACGAACCGGAATTAAAGTTCCTATGTTCGTAAATTTTTCATCACAGGTAGGCACTCCGCAGTATGACCCGAGAACTCCCGACCTGGAACTGAAAAGTCAACTGAAAAGCTCTTCAAGACAAGTGAGGGATTCTATTCGTTATGATACCGAAGATTACACCACGCGTACAAGTATCAACTTTACCAATGTCAAGAAGATCAGGGTAAATACAGAAAAACCGGTTCGGTTGTGGGATATAGAAAATTGGAGCGCCACGTACGCGTTTAACGAATATAATCACCGTGACTTTATTAATGAAAAGACCTTGCAAAAAACTTACAGGGCAGGTTTGGCTTACGCTTACACCAACCAGGCAAAATCTATAACCCCTTTTAGTAAACTTATAAAATCAAAAAGCCTGAGCTTAATTCGTGATTTTAATTTCAGCCTGCTTCCGTCTTTGTTAAACTTTCGGATAGATGTAGATCGATTATACTCAGAAAATTCTTTGAGAAACAATGATCCAAACAACTTTCTACCAATAACCAGCAACTTTAATAAAAATTTTCAGATGAGCAGGTTGTACGGTATCAGTTGGAACTTAACCAAATCTTTACAACTGGATTTTAATGCAACCAATTATTCTATTATTGATGAGCCTGCCGGAAGAATAGACGCTACCGCCCGTGATACCATTTGGCAAAACTTAAAAAGACTTGGGCGCACCACGGATTATGGCCATACCGTAAACGTAACTTACGCCATTCCGATAAATAAAATACCGGGTTTAGACTGGGTTAATGTAGCCGCCCGGTACGGCTCCGGTTTCAATTGGAAAAGTGAACCGTTAATTACACTTCGCGATCCGGTAATTGATTTTGGAAATGCCATTCAAAATTCAAGAGTCATACAACTGAATCCCACCTTAAGTATGGCAGTGCTTTACAACAAGTTCGGGTTTTTACGCCGTGCAAATGATGTTAATAATAAAGGTTTTGGGAACCTGATGTTAAATTTTGTTACAAGTTTAAAAAACGTTACCGGTGCTTACACGCGTACCCAAGGTACCTTTTTGCCTGGGTATCTGCCGGAAACAGATGTTTTTGGTCAGGATTTTAAAGCAGGTGCGCCGGGTTATGATTTTCTTTTTGGAAGCCAGAAGGACATTCGTGGAAGGGCGCTTAATAACGGCTGGATAACACGTGATTCATTGCAAAGCCAACTTTACATTACCAACTTAAAAGAAGATTTAAATTTTAGAGGGATTCTTGAACCATTTCGCGATCTACGGATTGAAGTGACTGCCTTACGCGGACAAAGTTTCAATTATTCGACCAACTTTAAATTCCTGCCGTCAAGTAACAGCTTTCAGAATTTAAGTCCGGTAACAACCGGAGACTATAGCATTTCTTATTTTACTTTACGGACCGCTTTTAGTAAAGAAGACAAAATAAACAATTCTTCACGGCTTTTCAGGCAGTTTGAAAATAATAGGGCCGTAATTTCCCGCAAGCTGGGTTCTCAAAATCCAAACTCGGCAGGGAGTGTAGGTAATTTTGCAGACGGTTATGGCAAAAATTCCCAGGACGTTGTTATAGCGGCTTTCCTTGCGGCTTATACCGGCAAACAGGCGGGTAAAATAACTCTGGGGGGTTTTCCTAAAATACCGGTTCCAAACTGGAACATCACCTATAACGGTTTGGCAAAGTATGATTTTTTTAGTCGTTTGTTTGCTTCTTTTGACCTTAACCACGCGTACCGGTCAACATATAACATCAACGGCTTTAATTCACTTGTTCGATATCAGGAAACAAACGGGAGTGTAAATGTTAAGGATGCAAACGGAGATTTTTTGCCCCGGTATCAATTTTCGCAGATTACTTTATTTGAGCAGTTTGTACCGTTGTTAGGTTTAGATATGCGGTTAAAAAATAATATGACCACCAATTTAGAATACCGCAAGTCAAGAGCGCTTAGTTTTAGTTTGGCAAACAGTCAGTTGGCGCAGCTTAAAGAAGAAGCCGTAGTGGTAGGTTTTGGCTTTCGCACAACTAAATTTCGGTTTCCTTTCGGCTTATTCAGCGGCTTGAAATTGAACAACGACATGAACTTTAAACTTGATTTTTCCTTGAGAGATGTTAAAACTGTTATTTATCGTGCAGATGTTGAAGATGCGGAAGTTTCATCAGGTGCCAGAAATATAACCGTTAACCCTTCCGTAGATTATGTGTTAAACCAAAGATTTAACATTACCATGTTTTATGGCGGTAACATAACCCAGCCTTATACTTCTCAAACGTTTAATACCTCGTTTAGCAATTTTGGCGTTAGTTTAAGATTTACCCTGCAGTAGGATGGGGATATGAGCTTTCAGCGATAAGTTGTTGCTTTTTTAGCTTTGTTCTTTTGTCATTCTTCCAATTCTTCATAATTCTTAATTCATAATTCTTAAATAACACATCTTAATTCTATTTTTGATCAACAAAAAATAAACTCATGAACTTTCCGGCAGATTTAAAATATACAAAAGACCACGAATGGATTCGTGTTGAAGCAGACCAAGCTATTGTAGGTATTACAGAATTTGCTCAGCGGGAACTGGGCGATATCGTTTATATAGATATCAACACTGTTGGGGAAGAAATAAACAAAGAGGATGTTTTTGGAACGGTTGAAGCAGTAAAAACGGTTTCAGACCTGTTTATGCCTTTAAGTGGCCGCATTGCTGAATTTAATAAGAAATTGGATACCAATCCAGAACTGGTAAACAGCGATCCGTACGGGGAAGGCTGGATGGTTAAAATTGTTTTTTCTGATCAATCACAGTTAGATACTTTATTGTCTGCTGAAGAGTATATGTCGCAAGTAGGAGCTTAATGATCCAAACTTTAAAGCATCAGTATCTGGCTATAATATGGTCCGTAATTGTGCTTATTTTATGCGATATTCCCATTTCTGGTACCAGTAACATTCCTTTGTTTGAAGGCTTCGACAAAATGGTGCACACCGGGTTTTTCTTTGTATTAACTGTTTTTCTTTTTTACGGAAAAATTAAGCAGCAACTCAGTTATACTTATCGCATAACAACTATTTTAAAAATTTTTTTAATCACCGTTACCCTTGGTGGCGGGATAGAATTATTGCAACTAACGGTTTTTACTTATCGCTCTGCCGAATGGTGGGACTTTTTTAGCGATATGGTTGGGGTAGGCATGGGAATTTTTAGTTATATATTTTTGCACCGTTTCCGTTTTAATGAAAAGTTGGTTTAAAATTCTTTTGTTTTTGATCATAGGGTTAAGCATGGTATCCTGCGGTGTGTTTAAAAAAAAATGTAACTGTCCGCATTTTGCCAAGTCTCAGGCTTTGTATAACTATCGTAAATAATACAATAACTTATTTTTTCTGCCAATTCTTATTTGGATTTAATATAAATAAGCTATATGTTTGATCAACAATTAAGAGCTATGAAACTTTCCCAACTGGAACCCGGTCAAACAGGCGTGATTAAGGAGTTTACTGATTTAGAAATGTCTGTTAAGTTAATGGAAATGGGTTGTTTGCCTGGTGAATCTATTGTTGTAGAGCGTTTCGCTCCATTTGGAGATCCCATGGCCATTACTGTTTCCGGTTATCAGTTAAGCCTGCGTAAACTCGAAGCCTCTACGATCATACTTCAATAATTTGTGAAAGGCGATTTTAAAATTGCACTGATCGGAAACCCCAATTCCGGAAAATCTACACTCTTTAATGTTTTAACCGGATTAAATCAAAAAATAGGAAATTTTCCGGGCGTAACTGTTGACAAGAAAACAGGTTATTGCAAACTTCCGGACGGCCGCAAATCTCAAATAATAGATTTACCAGGAACATACAGCCTTTACCCTAAAAGCAAAGATGAACTGATCGTTATGGAAGCTTTGGCTGATAAACAAAGCCAGGTTCACCCAGATCTCATTATTTTTGTTGCTGACGCATCCAACCTTAAAAGAAACCTTCTTCTTTATACTCAGGTTGCTGATCTTAAAATTCCGATCATTATAGCCCTAAATATGATGGATCTGGCCAAACGTGTAGGGTTGGAAATTTCTGTTGATGCGTTGGCTTTAAAGTTAGGAGTTCAGGTTGTTCCCATCTCTGCACGTAACGCAAATGGCATTGATAAGCTTAAAGAAGCGATAATTAATGTTGGCAAAATTCCTCTTCAGGTAGAATCCATAGAAGTTGAATCTCTCGCACCGGGCCTGGTCAAAAAAATACAGTCTGAGTTGCAGGTTGATCTTCCATATGTTGCCTTACAGTTTGCACATCAACATGAGCAACTGCACTTTTTAACACTTGACCAAAATCAGCGTATAGAAGAAATTGAAAAAGAATTTTCTTTTCATTCCCAAAAATCCCAGGCTGCAGAAACCATAGCACGTTATAATTTTATCAATGAAGTATTGTTCGATACGATCAGTAAAAAAGATAACGCGAAGGGCGAAACAATTAGCAACCGGATTGATAAAATTCTAACACATAAAATTTTTGGGTTTTTAATATTTTTTTTAATCCTGCTTCTTATTTTCCAATCCATTTTTGCTTGGTCAGAATATCCGATGAGCCTGATTGAGCAAATGTTTATTTGGTTAGGAAAAATCGGGCATCGTTTCTTGCCTGAAGGTGTTTTAGCAAATCTTCTGATTGATGGTGTGTTGGCTGGCCTAAGTGGAGTGCTTGTTTTTATACCTCAGATAGCCATTCTGTTTGCGTTTATCACCATTCTGGAAGATACCGGGTACATGTCGCGGGTAACATTTATGATGGATCGCATCATGCGTAAAGTAGGTTTAAGCGGTAAATCTGTAGTTCCAATGATCGGGGGATTTGCCTGTGCCGTGCCATCCATTATGAGCACCCGCAACATCGAAAGCTGGAAAGACCGCATGATTACCATTATGGTTACGCCGTTAATTACCTGTTCGGCTAGGCTTCCGGTGTATGCTTTATTAATTTCATTGGTAGTTCCTAATCAAAAGGTTTTGGGTTTCATGAGCTTGCAGGCGCTTGCTTTGATGTCTTTATATGTATTGAGTATCATAAGTGCTATCATTGTTGCTTATGTGATGAAACACATTATTAAATCGCGGGAGCGCGGTTATTTCATAATGGAATTGCCGGTGTACCGGATGCCCCGCTGGAATAACGTGCTGATGACGATGTACGAAAAAGTAAAAACCTTTATAACTGAAGCCGGAAAAGTCATCATTGCTGTTTCTATTGTATTATGGGTTTTAGCTTCTTATGGCCCGCCAGGAAAATTTGATGAAGTTGAACGTGAATATAAATCTACTGAATTTAGTAAATATCCGCCTGAAGAACTAGAAAGAATGAAGTCTTCCTCAAAACTTGAAAACTCCTTTGCAGGCATATTGGGTAAATCAATTGAACCGGTAATAAAGCCTTTGGGTTTCGACTGGAAGATTGGGATCGCCCTGATTACTTCTTTTGCCGCCCGGGAAGTTTTCGTTGGTACGATGGCAACCATTTATAGTGTGGATGGAGATGATAGTCATTTAGAGTCGGTACGTGAAAAGATGCAGTCAGCCCGTAATCCCGATACCGGTTTACCTGTGTTTACTGCTGCGGTTGCGTTCTCTCTCATGGTTTTTTATGCTTTCGCGATGCAATGTATCAGCACCATTGCGGTAGTTTATCGCGAAACAAAACATTGGAAATGGCCAGCAATACAATTTGCCTACATGACGGTGTTAGCTTATGTTGCCAGCTTTTTAGTATACCAGGTAATGAAGTAGTGGCGCATGAAGAATTTTAGAGAGTAGTTTTACAAACTTTTGTTAATTTCATAGACGTTAGCTAAAATATCATGACCCAAAGCTCTGGCTAATACCTGTCCTCCCATAATGGAAAAAGTAAACATCCTTGCTAAATATCTCCCGGAAGGAACTGCGCCGATCATAGGACGCTGGATTGATTACTTTAATTGTGAGTTTAAAATTTCCCGCACCCGAAGTACCAAATTCGGTGATTACCGTCATCCGTTTAAAGAGCAGGGGCATCGTATTTCTGTAAATTATAACCTCAACCCGTATGCTTTTCTGGTAACTACGGTACATGAATTTGCGCATCTGCAAACCTGGAACGAACATAAACGTAAAGCAAAACCACATGGTACCGAATGGAAAGTAAATTTTAAAAAAATGATGCGACCTTTTTTTACGGCTCATGCTTTTCCGGCGGATATTGAGCGTGCAATCATCAGTTATCTTCAAAACCCTGCGGCATCCAGTTGCACAGATCTGAATCTGTTTAAGGTGCTAAGAAGTTATGATGCGAAGTTACCGGGGGAAAACACAATCAGTGTTGAAAAGCTTCCGGTAAGCAGTTTATTTACCATGAAGAATGGCCGCATTTTCCGCAAAGACAGTAAATTGCGAAAACGATATTCATGTACTGAAGTGAAAACCGGTGCGGTTTATTTATTCAGTCCGCTGGCGGAGGTTGTGATGGTAGGGGTGTAAAACCTTTGTTAAAAACAATACGTGCAATTGTACTTAATACCCCACCAACCTTTCCACTATTTCCCCTAATCTGGCTTTCGCCAGAAAAGCATCCTCCAAACTTTTGTTCATTGGTATTGCCGTATCAAGGCTGGCGCAACGAAGAACCGGAGCATCCAGAAAATTAAAACAATGCTCGCCAATATGGGCACTTAATTCGGCACCGAAACCGCTTGTTAAAGTATCTTCATGGAGTATCAGTGCACGGCCAGTCTTTCTTACAGTTGCTTCAACAGCTTCCTTGTCCCAGGGCTGCAAGCTTCGGAGGTCGAGCAGATCCGCGGAAATTTCTGGATGAAGGTTCAGATACTCAAGTGCCCAATGTACACCAAGACCGTAAGTGATGATACTAAACTGACTGCCGGTTCTTAACAAGTTCGCCTTTCCGATTTCAATTGTATAATAATGATCAGCAACCGGTTCTGAAATACCGCGATAAAGATATTTATGCTCAAAATACATAACCGGGTTCGGATCTTCTATTGCGGCAAGCAACAAACCTTTCGCATCAGATGGAAATGCCGGGTAAACAACCTTCAAGCCGGGAGTTTTGGTAAACCAGGCTTCGTTACTTTGAGAATGAAAAGGTCCTGCACCGGTTCCGGCACCTGTTGGCATGCGGATTACCACATCTGCTTTTTGGCCCCATCTGTAATGGGTTTTTGCCAGGTTGTTAATGATCTGGTTGAAGCCGCAGGTAGCGAAATCCGCAAACTGCATTTCCATAATTGATTTATAGCCGTTAATAGATAAACCCAATGCTGCGCCAACAATCGCCGACTCGCAGATTGGAGTATTGCGAACTCTTCCTTTTCCAAATTCTTCAACAAAACCCTGGGTAATTTTAAACGCCCCGCCATATTCAGCAATGTCCTGGCCCATGATTACCAGGTTTGGAAATTTTTGCATTCCCTGCCTTAAACTATCGCTAATTGCATCCAAATATCGTTTATCTGTCGTTTGTATTGGATTTGTCGGCTGTATTGCCGGCAGATCAGCAGGGTAATACATATCGGCTATTTCTAGAGAAATTTCGGCAACAATATCTTCTTCAGCAAAAGCCTTCTCAATATCTCTTTCAATATCTTGTTTAAATTCGGCTCTTATTTGTTTGATGAGATCCGGATTCAGGATATTTTCTTTGAGCAGGTATTGTTCAAAGTTGTTAACCGGATCTTTTTCTGACCATTCAGTAAAAAGCTTATCCGGTATATATTTGGTTCCGGAGGCCTCTTCATGACCCCGCATTCTGAAAGTCATACATTCTATTAATACAGGTCTTGCCTTTTGCCTGATATCCTGCGCCAGTTCATTAATGGTGTGATAAACTTCAAGCACGTTGTTGCCATCAATCCGTCGGCCTTCCATTCCATAACCTGCGGCCCTATCCACCAAATTTTTACAACGGTATTGTTCATTGGTTGGGGTAGAAAGGCCATAACCATTATTTTCAATTATAAATATCACGGGAAGATCCCACACTGCCGCTACATTTAATGCTTCATGGAAATCTCCTTCACTGGTTGCTCCTTCCCCAGTGAAAACCAGCGTTGCTTTTTTATTCTGTTTTAAAACATCAGCTAGTGCGATGCCATCGGCGACAGCCAGTTGCGGACCAAGATGTGAGATCATTCCAATAATTTTGTACTCCTGCGTACCAAAATGAAATGAACGATCCCGGCCTTTGGTAAACCCCGACATTTTACCCTGCCATTGAGCCATTAGTTTATGAAGCGGAATGCCCCGGCTGGTAAACACGCCAAGGTTGCGGTGCATGGGTAAAATATATTCGTCAGGCTCCATCGCCATGGTGGTACCAATAGCAATCGCTTCCTGCCCAATGCCAGAAAACCACTTTCCTATTCTCCCCTGGCGTAAAAGGATCAGCATTTTTTCCTCGATCATTCGGGGGAGCAACAGATTTTTATAAATGGATATTAAACTTGCAGAGGTAAGGTTTTTTGAGTCGAAATTCATAATGGCAAAATACAGCTTTTTAAAAATAAGATAGTTGGGATTTTTATTTTTAAACAGACGGTTTGGGCCACTGCGGTTAGTTTCTTTTCAGATTGCGAGCTTAACCCGCAATTTTAAAAAGGCATGTTGCTGATAGTATTTTACAAATGGGATTCTGTAAATTTCACGATGGACCAGTATTGTGTTTACACAATAACCAATAAGTAAAACACCGTTTTGTACATCGGCGTATTCAATGATTTGGAGCGTAGGGTAACGAGCATAAATGCAAAATTCATAAAGGATTTACGGCCAAATACAATTTTAGAAAACTGGTTTGGTACGGAAAATTTGGAAGTGTAAATTTTAGTATAGCTAAAGAAAAGCACAAAAACCGGATGCAAAGTTGGAAAAACGAGTTAATTAGAAAGGACTAACTAAAGTGGTAGGTCTATCGCGTGGTATCAAATGGGAGGTAGTGATTTAAGTCCTATATAATACCTTTTTCATCGCAGGCTTGTGTCGCAATCGCATTGCAATTTTAAGATGATGTGCCGGGTCGAACCCGGCATAACAGGCGGTCAAGACCAGATTGGCGCCGGTGATATTACTTGATTTCCCTTATCCAAATATTTCTAAAACTGATCGGTGCACTCGGATCGCCATGAGCCTGAAGCTTGATAGGTGAAGGGCCGTGGGCTTTTTTGTAAGATGGTTGTCCGATATATTGTGTTGGTCCTTTTAGTTCTGTATGATTCTGAACAAGGATTCCGTTATGCAAAACCGTTACAAAGGCAGGAGTTTTTAACGTCCCGTCAGTACTAAAAACAGGTGCTTCCCAGACCACATCATAAGTCTGCCATTCGCCGGGCTTTTTGTTGGCATTAACCAGTGGTGCAGATTGCTTATAAATACTTGCGGCCTGTCCATTTACATATGTTTTATTTTTGTAGGAATCTAAAATTTGCAATTCGTATCCGTCATCTCCGGGGCCGATAGAGGCTAAAAATAATCCACTGTTCCCTTTAGCCTGACCTTCCTCTTTGATATTTTCTGGAATTTTCCATTCCAGATGAAGTTGGTAATTGCCGAATGATTTTTTAGTTTGGATATTTCCGGCGCTTTTGTTTACGGTAAGGATGTTTCCAGAAACTGTCCAGTTAGCTGCTGCGTTTGGGTCCTTAACAGATACCCATTGATCCAGATTTTTTCCATTAAATAAGATCAGTGCGTCTGATGGTGCATCAAAACTGGTTTTCCCCGGGGTAATTTCTATTGGTACAGGTGTCCAAACTTCCGTATCAGCAGGCTTTGGTTCCTGGGCTTTTACTGCAACAGAGCAAGCAAAAATAACCGCGAAGGTTGCAAATATTTTATTTTTCATGATTGGTTCAATTTATTTATAAATAAAATTAGTCAGGTAGGTAATTTAAAAATTACCCCAAGTTGCTTCAAACTAAATTATATTAAAGAATGTGAAATTGTGAATCTTTTTTTAATATCAAGTTTTTATTTTTATTCCGGGTTTTGCTCTTTGTAAAGCTCGCTAAACGATTTAGGGCTTACTTCCGGGATATTACGTGTTTCGCCCCAGGTTTTTTTAAACATATATTTAAGTATGCGGTTCTTCCAGCTGCCTGAAAGCATATCCATCATCTTACGCTTCCGCATTCCAACTTTCCATAGTTTCCAGCTTACTTTCTCGCCTGTAGCAACCAATCCTTGTTCAACAGAATCCCGGCGGTTTAAAAGCAATAATTTATGAATATCAATTTTAACCGGACAAACCTCTGTACATTTCCCGCACAAACTTGAAGCAAAGCTAAGATGTTTAAAATCTTCCATACCCTGCATATGCGGGGTAATTACTGAACCAATGGGACCGCTATACGTAGTTTGATAGGTGTGTCCGCCAATATTTTTATATACCGGACAAGCATTTAGGCAAGCTCCGCAACGAATGCAGTATAAGCCCTGCCGCTGATCTTTTTGAGCTAACAGATTTGTGCGTCCGTTATCCAGCAAGATTACGTACATTTCTTCAGGCCCGTCGGTTTCGTTTTCCTGACGCGGGCCACCTAAGATTGTGTTGTAAACAGTTAAATTCTGTCCCGTTCCGTGAGTAGACAGCAGTGGCCAGAAGAGGTCCAGATCAGCGAGAGTTGGTATCAGTTTTTCAATCCCCACCACAGCAATATGAATTTTAGGAAAAGTAGTGGTTAGCCTGGCATTCCCTTCGTTTTCTGTAAGTGCTACGCTTCCTGAATCAGCAATTAAAAAGTTACCACCGGTTATTCCTACATCTGCTGATGTATACTTTTCACGAAGCAGTTCACGGGCTTTTAACGTAAGTTCTTCAGGCGTTGCATCTATCGGGGTGCCAAATTCTTTATTAAAAAGTTTACATATATCTGCTTTGCTGAGATGCATAGCAGGTGTTACAATATGATATGGTTTATGGCCCAGAAGTTGAACAATGTACTCACCTAAGTCACTTTCAATTGTTTGTATATGATGCTGTTCCAAAAACTCATTCAGCTCAATCTCTTCAGTTACCATTGATTTGGATTTTATAACTGTTTTGGCTTTCGCTTTATTGATAATATTGAGAATTTCCTGGTTAGCTTCGGCCGCGTCATTCGCCCAGATTACTTTGCCACCCTTCCTCTGAAAATTTGACTCAAACTCAGGTAAAAGCTTGTCCAGGTTTTCCATTACCTTCCACTTAATTACATGTGCTTTGCGTTTGGAATTCTCAAGATTAAAAAATCGGGGTAAACTGTTTGCAACCGAGGTATCGTATTTCCCAATATTGTAATTGATGATCTTGCGATGATCTTGTTCAAAAGATTTACTATGGGAAGTGGTCAGAAATTCAGCGGCATATTTAGTCATCATGAGATTTATTGTACTAACACAATCTGGTCAGCTAATTTATTAAACAAACAAAAACTTAAAAATTTGAAGTTAGTATGGCATTAAAATTACAACCTTATTTTGATCCAACACAGCTAATTAGTTAAGGGCTCCTGGTTTAAATTTAATATTATCTGCTCGCTGGCATATCATTTTTAATATCTACCAAAGGCCGCTTCTCGCGATTTGCAAGCTCCCAACTGGTATAATAAACCAATTGCGCCCGTTTAACGAGCAAAGGAAAATTAATTTTGTTTACCTCATCGCCAGGCGCATGGTAATCATCATGTACCCCGTTAAAGTAAAAGATGATTGGGATGCCATTCTTCGCGAAGTTATAATGATCTGAACGGTAATAGATGCGCTCCGGATCATTTGGGTCATTAAATTTATAGTCAATTTTAAGTTTGGTGTAAGTAGCATTTGCTTCTTCACTAATGCGATGAAGATCTGTACTTAGCTTATCCGATCCGATCAGGTAACAATAATTTAATGAATCTGGATTTGATTTATACTCCGTTCCCACACGGCCAATCATGTCAATGTTAAGGTCAGTAATTGTATTTGAAAGTGGGAAAACCGGATGGTCAGCATACCATTCAGAACCAAGCAAGCCTTTTTCTTCACCGGAAACGGTTAAGAATAAAATACTTCTCCTCGGACCTTTACCCGCTTTTTTAGCCTTAGAATAAGCTCTTGCGATGGCTAACACCCCGGTAGTACCAGAACCGTCGTCATCAGCGCCATTATTTACTTTATCGTTACCACTTGCAGTTAAACCAATGTGGTCATAATGGGCAGAAATTACGATTATTTCATTTTTAAGATCAGTGCCTTCCAAAAATCCCAAAACATTAACAGATTTAACATCTTGATGAGTCTGACCAAAAGTTGCGTTCACAACAGTTTTTAAAGATTGGGTTTGCGGCTTGGATTCGGTGTCAATTGCATTTTTAAGACTTTGATAAGTTTGACCAGAATTTTTCAAAAACGCTTCAGCAATTGAAGGGGCAATATTGATAACAGGGGCATTTTGATTACTAGATGAATTTTTATCAGATTTTAAGGTAAGCCTGCCGGAAGAAGAAGTGAAATAGGCTCCGTTCTTCTCCAGAATTCCAGCTACGTCCGGATTAACTGCTAAGATAGCAAGTGGCTTTTTGCTTTGAATATATTGAATCTTTTTTACACGGCTGGTTGACCATTCTGAAAGTTGCGTGGTTTTGGTAACAGCAGAAATTCCATTTTTAACAGGTTCGCCCTTGTTTATAAACATGACTAATTTCCCGGTAATATCAGTTTCTTTCAAATCGTCATAATTTTCTGAATTGATACCAAAACCAATAAAAACAATTTCGCTCACATTGATGCTGGTTGCTGGCGGCGCACCACTGAAGTAAAAATCTTTTCCATAAATAAGCGGTACTTCATTTACCGAAAAAGTTTTCGCCTGTAGCGAGCTTTGAACCAAGTCGATATTTTGGAAATAGGATCCGTTTACCGGTGCTGTTAAGCCAAGTTTTTTAAATTCTGCGGCGATATAATTTGCAGCCATTTCCGCACCGGGCTTTCCGGTTTCACGGCCCTCAAATTTGTCGGAAGCAAGAATGCTCAGATGCTTTTTAGCATATTTTGGATTTATTTGTTTAGCGAATTTTTGAGCAAAACGATTTTGGGCTGCTGCAGAAAAAGATAAGCAAAGCGTTAAAGCCCATAATAAGGATACTTTCATTTTTTTAAAACTAGAATTAGCAGGAAATTTTGTTTACCCGGTTGGCGTGACGCCCACCCTCAAAGGCAGTGCTCAGGAATTTTTCAGTAATTATTTTTACAAGATCTGTAGAGATAAAACGAGCGGGTATACATAATATATTCGCATTGTTGTGACTTCTGGCCAGTTCGGCGAGTTCCTGGTTCCAGCAAATTGCCGCCCGGATACCGGCATGTTTATTAGCCGTCATAGCTACCCCGTTTGCACTTCCGCATATTAAAATACCAAAATCGTTTTCACCGCTTTCTACAGATGAAGCAACTAAGTGGGCAAAATCAGGGTAATCAACGGAATCTAAACTATATGTTCCAAAATCCTTCACCTGATAGTTTTTCAACAAATTTGTAATCAGTTGTTTGCATTCGAAACCGGCATGGTCTGCACCTATAGCGATGTTTTTAAGTTCATTCATAACGTGTAAAAATATGATTTAAA
Organism: Pedobacter sp.; assembly: GCA_014378705.1. GTDB lineage: Bacteria > Bacteroidota > Bacteroidia > Sphingobacteriales > Sphingobacteriaceae > Daejeonella. The sequence continues at coordinate 27,703 of JACMND010000089.1, forward strand.
CATAAAAGTAAACGTAAAATTTTACTGACTGTAAGCGGATTTTAAATTAAATCCAGTATAAAATAATCCGTTTACGGCACTTTTAATATACGCGAACAAAGAAATTAACTAAACCTGATAGAAGTGAAAAGCCCCTCCGGGATTCACCGGGGGGCTTGAAACAGATAGCAGGACTGAACAAATATAAAAACACAGGAACTTGCTTTTCAAATTAATTAAAATGTATTTGATTCTATTTATTAGTCAGGCCTTTATCGAATTCTAATTCAGCTTTAATCTTTCGTTTCTCGACCCGTGCGGAAATGTAAATACTGGCTTCGTAAAGCAGGAACAGCGGAAAACTAACCGTAAGCATGGTTAGAAGATCGGGTGTAGGAGTTACTATCGCCGCAATGATGAGGATAATTATAGTTGCGTATCTTCTGGAAGCTCTCATAAACTTAGGGGTCATTATCCCAAGTTTGGAAAGTATAAATATAACGATCGGCAATTCAAATATAATTCCAGAACCGATGGATAATGTAGCTACGGTTGAGAGGTATGAGTCTATGGTAATCTGGTTATTGATGGTATCGCTTATGGTGTAGTTCGCTAAAAAGCTGATTGATAAAGGTGAAATAATGTAGTAACCGAAAAACAAACCTGTTAAAAAAAGCAATGTCGCGTAAAAAGTAAAGCCGCTGGCTGATTTACGTTCTTTTTCGTGTAAAGCAGGTTTTACAAACCGCCATACTTCAAATAATAAATATGGGAAACCCAATATAATACCGATCATTAAAGAGGAGTTCATTTGCAGCGTAAACTGCCCGGCCATTTCGGTGTTGATAATGTTAAAGGGAATTTTAGTAATACAAAAGTCAGGACCCAGATCAAATCTTTCGCTTAAAGCACACATGATCCGGTAAGTCCAGAACTGTGGGTTTTTGGGGCCCATGATAATCTTATCAAAAATAAAATCATAGTAAATAAAAGCCACTGTGGTAAATACAATGATGGCTAATGATGACCGGATAAGGTGTTTTCGTAAAACGTCCAGGTGATCAAAAAACGACATTTCGGCTTCAATCGTCCTGCCTTTTTCTTTTACTGCTTTAATTAATGAATTTTCAGGCTCGCTCATAATATTGAAAACAAAATACCATTCTTTACGTGGAATGGTATTTACGGTTATTTTTTAATTTCAGATCCTTATTCTGTCAGATCAAAAGTTTCCATGAATTTAGTTGTAAAATTTCCGGCCCTGAAGTTAGCATCTTTCATTAATTTAAGATGAAATGGAATGGTTGTTTTAACCCCTTCGATGACAAATTCACTTAATGCCCTTTCCATAGTGCATATTGCTTCTTCGCGTGTTTGAGCTACACAAATAAGCTTTGCAATCATAGAATCGTAGTTGGATGGAATTTGATAACCCGCGTATACGTGTGTATCAACCCGTACCCCATGCCCTCCCGGTGAATGGAAATGCGTAATTTTCCCCGGGCAGGGCCTAAAATCTTTAAACGGGTCTTCAGCATTAATGCGGCATTCTATGGCATGCATGGTTGGCTCATAATTTTTCCCTGAAATAGGAATGCCCGCGGCAACTTTAATTTGTTCTTTGATAAGATCAAAATTAATCACTTCTTCTGTAACTGGATGCTCCACCTGGATACGGGTATTCATTTCCATAAAATAAAAATTACGGTGTTTGTCTACCAAAAATTCGACGGTTCCGGCCCCTTCGTAGTTTACAGATTTCGCACCTTTAATGGCAGCTTCGCCCATTTTTTTACGGAGTTGTGGAGTCATAAAAGGGGATGGGGCTTCTTCTGTTAATTTTTGGTGCCGGCGCTGGATAGAACAGTCCCTTTCTGATAAGTGGCAAATGTTGCCATACTGATCGCCAATAACCTGAATTTCTATGTGGCGTGGGTCTTCCACAAATTTTTCAAGATACAAACCATCATTACCGAATGCTGCACTGGATTCCTGGCGTGCCGAATCCCATGCGCTTTCAAAGTCTTCGTCTTTATAAACAATCCGCATACCGCGGCCACCACCACCGGCGGTTGCTTTTAATATAATGGGATATCCGATTTCGTTGGCGATTTTAATCCCACTTTTTACATCAGCCAATAATCCTTCAGAACCAGGGATGGTTGGAACACCGGCCAGTTTCATGGTTTCCTTCGCGGATGCTTTATCACCCATTCCATTAATCTGATCAGCGGTGGCACCAATAAATTTAATACCATATTCATGACATATGGCCGAGAATTTTGAATTTTCTGAAAGAAAACCGTACCCCGGATGTATCGCGTCCGCGTTGGTTAACTCAGCGGCTGAAATGATATTCGGAATATTCAGATAAGAATCTTTACTTGCTGGCGGGCCAATACAAACCGCTTCATCCGCAAAACGAACGTGTAAACTGTCACGATCGGCTGTAGAATAAACGGCTACTGTTTTAACACCCATCTCTTTACAAGTACGGATGATGCGCAGTGCAATTTCGCCCCGGTTCGCAATGAGAATTTTTTTAAACATCAGTTTTTTTTAATGTGTAAGAATTTGCATATGAAGAGATGTGTAAATGTGCAAAAGCATGCAATTTGCACATTTACATTGGTTCAACTAAAAACAACGGCTGATCATATTCAACCGGGCTTGAATTATCAACCAATATTTTTACTATCCGACCAGAAACCTCTGACTCAATTTCGTTGAACAATTTCATGGCTTCAATGATACAAACCACCTGGCCGGTTTTTACTTCATCGCCTACATTTACATAAAAAGCTTTATCCTGGCTGGAAGAACGGTAAAAAGTACCGATCATCGGGGACTTTATAGTTAAAAAATTTAATGTCTCATCTACTACCGTTACCTGGGCTGCTACTTTTGCTTCGATTATCGGAAGTGCAGCTTGTGTTACCACAACTTGTGGCTGAACCACGGGCGCAACAGCATTGAGATATGTTGGAGGCTGATTTGTTTTAATGGTTATTTTAAACTCTTTCTGTTCTATTGAAACCTCATTTACGCCAGATCTGCTAACAAATTTGATAAGTTCCTGAATTTGTTTAATATCCATACTGAATAATTTTAGGATGCGAATTATGTGTTAAAATTATAATAAAATTGTGTTATTATCTATGTAGTGCTGTAATGGAGGTGTTAAACTACATACTTACCACATGCATTACATACATTGAAATGATTAGTAAGCCCATTTAAGGTAGATGGATCCCCACGTAAAACCTCCCCCAAAAGCGGCCAGAATCAAGTTGTCACCTTTTTTTAATTTACTTTCCCATTCCCATAAACAAAGCGGAATAGTTCCGTTAGTGGTGTTTCCGTATTTTTCAATATTGATCATCACCTTATCTGAACTTAAACCGGTGCGGCTGGTGGTGGCATCAATAATACGTTTATTGGCTTGATGTGGAACCAGCCAGTCTACATCTTCTGAGCTAAGATTATTTCGTTCCATAACCTCAGCAGCTACATCAGCCATATTTGTAACCGCGAATTTAAATACAGCCTGACCTTCCTGTACCAGGTAATGCTCCCGGTTATCAATTGTTTCCTGTGTGGCAGGGTTTAACGAGCCCCCCGCTTTCTGATACAGATACTGGCCTCCGGAGCCGTCACTTTTAAGAATAGAATCTATAACACCAAATCCTTCCTGGTTAGGTTCTAACAAAACGGCCCCGCAACCGTCACCGAATATAATACAACTTGTGCGATCTTTGTAATCAATAATGGATGACATTTTATCACCACCCACCACTAAAACTTTTTGGTGTTTCCCGGTCTCTATAAATTGCGATCCGGTGGCCAGTCCAAATACAAATCCTGAACAAGCTGCGTTTAAATCATATCCCCAGGCGTTAACTGCACCTATTTTATCAGCAAGAATATTTGCTGAGGCAGGGAAAAGCATATCAGGGGTGGTGGTACAAAAAATAATGAGATCAATTTCTTCTGCACCAATGCCACGTTTTTCAAGCAAGCCCTTAACAGCGTGAAACGCCATTTCCGTGGTTCCGAGTTTACCTTTTAAGATGCGGCGTTCTTTAATTCCGGTTCTGCTGGTTATCCACTCATCATTGGTTTCAACCATCCCTTCCAACTCCTTGTTGGTTAAAATATATTCTGGAACATAACCGTTTACCGCGGTAATGGCAGCATGGATTTTTTGCATGGGAATTATACTAGATTATTTATTTAAAAGCTTCAGTGATTCTGTCAATCAGTTTGGCTTCGATCATTTTACTGCAAAGCAAAACCATATTTTTTATCGCCTCCGGACTGGAAATTCCATGCCCTATAAGTACAGGTGCGTTTACCCCCAAAATAGGGCTGCCTCCGTATTGTTCATAATTAAAGCGGTCAAAAAATTCATTTTTAAAACCATTTTGCAGTGTCAGGCTATAGAAGGTTTCGGCCATCTTCAGCGTTACATTGCCTGTAAAACCGTCGCAAACAATAACGTCTGCTTTGTCATTAAAGAGATCGCGGCCTTCAATATTTCCGATAAAATTAAAAAGATTGGATTCTCTCATTAACGGAAATGTTGCCTGAGTGAGCATGTTCCCTTTTTCTTCTTCTTCGCCTAAGTTCATTAAGCCCACTCTTGGGTTTGGCATTTTATAAATATGCTCCGCATATAAGCTTCCCAGCAAACCAAACTGAAGAAGTAGTTCAGGTTTGCAATCCGCGTTTGCACCAACGTCAAGCAAAATGCCAAAGCCAATTTCTGTTTTTGGAATGTTGCTTGCAATAGCGGGGCGAATAACTCCGGGTATGGTTTTAACACTAAACATGGCTCCAACCAGCATGGCACCCGTGTTACCGGCTGAGCAAAATGCGTCAATCCGGCCGTCTTTTAAATACTGAAATCCAAGGCTGATACTGGAGTTTGGCTTCTGAAAAACAGCTTTTGTGGCATGCTCACCCATACCGATAACCTCGGTGGTATGAACGTAGTCAAAACTATCCGGATTGATACCCTGCTCCTCTAAAATAGGGATAGCTGCTTCTTTATCTCCAAACAGAACGATGGTTTGGTCGGAAGGCAAAATTTTAAGGGCTGCAATGGCTCCTAAAACTGTTGCTTTAGGGGCATAATCCCCGCCCATTATATCTAAGCCAATGTTCATCAAGATATTTTGTTGTTAACAGGAAATAAAACCTTCATAAACATTCAATAGTTTTTGCAGAGTTGAGGGCAATAACCATATTATATTTTAATTAAGCATGTTGATATTAAATGCTAACTGAAACAATAGAGGTATGCAAAATAAATACTTAAGGCTTCGGTTCAAACTATTGTAATCAGAAATTATGAAGCGATAGAAGTACTTTCTATAACCATTTTGCCATTGTAATAAAGGTTGCCGTCCACGTTGTAGGCACGGTGAGGCAGGTGTATGGCACCAGTAGTCTGGCAAGTGGTTAAGCCTGGAGTTACTGCTTTATAATGTGTTCTTCTTTTGTCTCTTCTTGATTTGGAAATTTTCCGTTTTGGATGTGCCATTTTTAATATTATTTTATTGAGGTTTTATATTCTTTAACGCTTCCCAGCGTGGGTCGGCATTGGTAGTTTTTTCGTTATTCTCAGCAGAAAGCTCATTTAGCTTTTTAATCATTTCCTTATCGCACCATTGGGTGTTCCCTTCATCGCCGCAACGACTGATATACGGTACAGATAAATTAATGTATTCGTAAATGAGTCCTGAAACATCAATTTCAAAGTCACTCCGGCTTAACATCATAATCTCGTCTGTATTATCCTCTAAATTTTCATCACCGGTAAACTTCACAATTTGGCGCTCTTCGATTTGAACCGGAGAAGGAAAATTAGACAGGCAAACATCACAATTTAAATGAATATTGCCTTTAATAGTAAACAATAAAATTAGCAGTGTTTCTTGCTTTTCCAATTCAAGATCCACAGTTAACTCAGCCGACTTCACCAGGGAATATTCAAACTCGTTAAAAAAAGGTTGAGCGATTTCAAATTTAAAATCGTGCTTTCCAGTTTTTAAGCCCTTGAATGGTATTTTATATTCCTGTAAAGATTTCAAAGCATTTAATTAAGCCCGCAAATTTATGAAAATTATTTTAGTTGAGAATGCTTTTTTGTTTATGGTTTTATGCGGGCGGAATAATCTGTTTTAAGATGTTAAACGATGTTTTTATAAGTAATGTTCTTAATAAGGCTTTAATATAATATTCGGTTTTTAGTAATTGGGCGTTGCTCTAAGAAAGCCGGGCTCTGCACTTCAATCTTTTTGCCCCTGATACAAAACCTTATAAGGCATAGCGGATTATTGCCGCAATCTCTAATGCGATACCTTTAAAATCTGTTTTTTCAATACTCAGTCACGGTCTTTTGATAATCGGTTTATCTTTAAAGGGTGCGCACTAAGCTCCGCACTTTCCCTGCGTCGTTCAACGATGTTTACTGCTGAAAATAAAGCTTCCCGAAAGGAGTGTTCAGAAGCAAGATTTTTACCTGCAATGTCATAACCTGTTCCATGATCGGGCGAAGTACGCACAACCGGCAAACCTGCGGTAAAATTAACACCGTTGTGAAAACTGATCTGTTTAAAAGGAATCAGCCCCTGGTCATGGTACATAGCCAAAACGGCATCAAATTGAGCAAATGTGTTGTTGGCAAAAAATCCATCGGCGGAATAAGGCCCGAGCGCAAATATACCTTGAGCGTTCGCCTGGGCAATAGCCGGTATAATTATTTCGAGCTCTTCGCTACCTATTAATCCGTTGTCGCCGGCATGAGGATTTAAACCTAAAACGGCAATTTTTGGTTTTTGAACCCAAAAATCTTTTTTCAGACTCTGGTTTATCAGATTTAATTTAGAGACAATATTTTCAATTGTAATTTTTTGTGATATTTCTGAAACCGGAATATGCCCTGTTACAACACCAACCCTTAAATCTTCACTTATTAAGAACATTAAAGAGTCTGAAGAATTAGTTCTGTTTTGGATATATTCCGTGTGCCCGGCAAACTGAAAATTATCGTTTTGAATATTGTGTTTGTTAATAGGACCTGTAACAAGCGCATCTATACTTCCGCTTAAAAGATCTTCCATGGCTTTTTCTAAAGATATAAAAGCATATTTTCCACCTAATTCTGTTGTATGCCCAAGTTCTATTACCACATCTTCTTCCCAGCAATTAATCATATTCGGCTTCTTTTCATGGGCTTGCGAAACGTTATTAATTACATTAAAGCTAAATTCTGGAAGGGCCAGTGTCTTGCGGTGAAAAGAGGCCACTTTACTATGTCCGTAAACAATAGGTGTACAATACTCAAGGATTCGGGTATCAGCCAAAGTCTTAATAATTACTTCCATACCTATGCCGTTAATATCACCAATAGATATACCGACTTTTAATTTATCACTCATAAAACTATCTTAAACACATATTAAAGATTTTGCAAAATAACTACTTTAATTTATTTTCGGCGATAATTAAGAATATGAAGATTAAGAAGGCTTCAAATTTATTCCCTTCACTGTATCATTTTAACTTAATTTGTATTAAATAACATTGAATGAGCTTAGTTAAAGCAAAAAAACATCTTGGGCAGCATTTTTTAACGGATAAAAATATTGCAGCAAAGATAGTTCAGAGCCTTCAACACACGTCTCTTTACAATCAGGTTTTGGAAGTAGGCCCAGGCATGGGAATATTGTCTGATATTTTGCTGCAACAAAAAAACTACGAAACTTACCTGATTGATATCGACACGGAATCTTTTCATTTTTTAAAAAATAAGTATCCGAATCTTGGTGATAAATTGATAAATGGCGATTTTCTGGCGCTTAACTTTAACGAGGTTTTTGCAGGTAAATTTGCCATTATCGGCAATTTCCCTTATAACATTTCGTCTCAGATTTTATTTAAGATACTGGATAACCGCAATCAGATTGTTGAAATGGTTGGAATGTTTCAAAAGGAAGTTGCCCAGCGTTGTGCAGAAAAGCCGGGAAGTAAAGAATATGGCATCCTGAGTGTGTTTCTGCAATCATATTACAAAGTAGAATATTTATTTACAGTAAAAGCCGGCGTTTTTAATCCGCCGCCAAAGGTTTTATCCGCTGTAATCCGCTTAACGCGTAACGCGGTTGAGCATCTTGCCTGTGATGAAAAACTTTTCTGGCAAGTGGTAAAAGCGGGTTTTAATCAACGCAGGAAAACTCTTCGCAATGCGCTGTCAGCTGTTATTAACAAAAATTTAATGGGCGATGACCCCATATTTGATCTTCGTGCCGAACGACTGAGCGTGGATGATTTTGTGAGATTGACAAACTTGATTCAAAAAGCACATGGTTAAGATCATGTTTGGAGTTGGCAGTATAGGGTGGCCGATTTTAACTATATGAAAATGGACTGCGCTAAATAAACCCGCAGCAAACTGAAGCTTTCTAAATACAAATTTGATATGCAACCTAAAATTTTAATAGTTGATGATCTGCATCCCATCTTTAAAGAAGAAGCCGGGAATTTAGGGTACGCCTGCAATGATCAGCCGGAATTTAGCAGGGAACAAGCATTAGCTATAATTTCTGAGTATGAAGGCCTGGCAATCCGCACTAAATTTTTGGTTGATAAAGAAATTTTAGATGCAGGGACCAAACTTAAATTTATAGCCCGGGCGGGTGCGGGAATGGACAATGTGGATGAAGGTTACGCTTCACAAAAAGGGATTAAATGCCTGAATGCGCCAGAAGGAAACCGGGATGCGGTAGCTGAACACGCCATTGCGATGTTATTAACGCTTGCTGTTAACCTACGCAAAGGGGATCAGGAGATAAGAAACGGGGTTTGGGATAGGGAAGGAAACCGCGGTTGGGAACTGAAAGGAAAAACGGTGGCTCTTATCGGTTATGGAAACACAGGGCAGGCAATGGCCAGAAAACTTTCTGGATTTGACGCAGAAATTATAGCGTTTGATAAATATAAAGTTGGATATGGTGATCGTTTTGTAAAAGAAATGAGCATGGAGCAAATTGTAAAATATGCGGATGTGCTTAGTTTACATATTCCGTTAACACGCGAAACACAGAAAATGGTTGATGACGAATACCTGCTTCACTTTAAAAAACCCATCTTTTTTTTGAATACTTCCCGTGGTGAAATTTTGGACACGCAAGCTCTTTTAAACGGCATTGCAACCGGAAAAATAAGGGGTGCGGGACTGGATGTGCTGGAAACGGAAAAATTTCCTGCATTAGCCGATAAATCCTGGTATAAAGAATTGATCAAAAACAGTAAAATAATATTAAGTCCGCATGTAGCAGGTTGGACGTTTGATTCTTATCGAAAAATATCTGAAGTGCTGGCTGAAAAACTTAAAAATTTGGATATTTAGAATCTAAAATATTATCTTCGTATCATATAAAACAAGACTATATTGGCTTACGTCAGCATAGTCTTGTTTGTTTTTTATAGGATTGTTATTAACTGAGCGATATGACGGAGGTAACTTATTATACCCAGGAAGGATTAGATAAACTAAAAGAAGAACTGCATCATTTAAAGACAGATGGCAGGACGCAAATAGCGAAAGCAATTGCTGAAGCCAGGGACAAAGGCGACCTATCTGAAAATGCGGAATATGACGCTGCCAAAGAAGCTCAGGGACACCATGAATCAAAAATTTCGAAATTAACAAACGTGCTTGCTACAGCCCGGTTAATAGATGAATCTAAACTTGATACATCAAAAGTGCTCGCCTTATCTATTGTTAAAATAAAAAATTTAAGCAACAGTGCTTCCATGACTTACCAACTCGTATCAGAAACTGAAGCAGATATGAAAACTGGAAAAATTTCTGTTAAATCTCCTATTGCTCAGGGTTTGTTAGGTAAATCTGTTGGTGAGAAAGTAGAAATTATGGTGCCTGCTGGGAAAATTGAGTTCGAAATAATAGAAATAACCAGGTAAAGGGAAGCAGGAAGTTTTATGTTATAAGCTTTAATTGATAAGCCATAACAGGCTCATAATTTACTTAAATGTAAAAGCAAACTTCATTTCAAGATCAAATAACTGAACTTACAATTCCTTTTTGATAGCAGGGAAATTTTTTAGAGAACATGATACCTTATAAAGGTGTTTAAATTATTGAATCAATACTTACACCACCACCAACTTATAACTTACAACCAGCTTATGTCAACCTTATTTTCAAAGATCATTTCAGGAGAAATTTCTTCACATAATATTGCTGAAACGAGTGATTACCTGGCTTTTCTGGATATTCAGCCTTTAACCCGCGGACATGTTCTGGTTATTCCGAAAACTGAAGTGGATTACATTTTTGATTTGGACGACGAAACCTATTCCGGATTATGGATTTTCGCCCGCATTGTTGCTGCTGGCGTAGGAAAAGCAATACCTTGTAAAAAAGTGGGGATAACCGTTATCGGTTTGGAAGTTCCACATACGCATATCCACCTTATCCCAATAAATAATGTTGACGATATGAATTTTAGTAAAGCAAAATTAAATCCTACTCAAGAGGAGCTTGCTGAGATTGCTTTACTGATCAGGGAACATTTAAAAGTTATTACTGAAGAATAGTATTTCATATGCAGAATGCCGGGGCTGTTTGTTTATCGTTTTACACCGCGGTTGCATGCAGGGCTTCACTCCGTAAATCAACAAAAATTGCGGAACAAAACCTTTTGGAGATTGGGGTCAGGCCAGCAAAAACAGTGTTTTGTAAGACGAAGGAATATTCTTATTTAACCCTTTTTAAATTATCCTTAACAAAAGAGTTCCAACCCGTGTATGATTTTTTTGTCGGATCAGCGCTGATCTTCTGAAAGCTATGGCAAACAGCTACGGCTAAACCATCTGTTGCGTCTAAAAACTCGGGACTTTCTTTAAAATTTAATAAAGTTTTAAGCATGGCGGCAACCTGCTCTTTGCCGGCGTTTCCGTTTCCGGTGATGGATTGTTTGATTTTACGGGGCGAATATTCAAATATGGGCAGATTTCGTGACAAGGCGGCAGCCATGGCAACACCCTGTGCACGGCCAAGTTTTAGCATCACCTGGATATTTTTGCCATAAAAAGGGGCTTCAACAGAAAGGCAATCCGGATTATACTGCTCAATTAATGATACCGTTTTTTCAAATATGTGCTTCAGCTTACTGGGGTGATCATCCAGGTGGTCTAGTTTGACAACACCCATGCAAATCAGTTCTACCTGTGTTTTAACCTCCTTCACAATCCCAAAACCCATAACAGTAGTTCCGGGGTCAATTCCCAGGATAACCCGCTCTTTTGCTTTTTCTTTTAACATCACAGGCAATATTAAGAATTATAAATATCGCAAAAGCACTAATCAAAATACCTTCTTTCCGGTTTGGAAAAAAAGGCTTAGCAAAAGTGTTTCTAAAGATCTAGTTAAAAGTTCGTCAGGCATGGAAGTATTACCCTCAATTCGCCGCCTTCGGTTTAATCTTCCTTCATCAAAATGATCGTAGTTGTAAGTTTTGTAACTAATTAATTTATGCTACAGAAATAGTAGTTTAGTACAGTTCATAAAATTTAATTTGGATTAAAAACCGCAGCATTGTTATTAATTGATATTTAAAAATTATCAAACATTCATCTCTCTTTTAAAATTCTGAAAAAATTAATTAAGACGAAATGAAAATATAGGCACTAGGCTGTTTTAGATTACGTGCTAGACTGATAATTTAGGTCTCGAAGATAACAAGCCATTTTGTTGGTTTACTGCAAAAAAAAGAGGTTGCCATTGGGCAACCTCTTTTTTTTTTTAATTCGTTTTAAAATCCCAAGCCTAAAGTGAATCCGCGTACTTTAGAAGAAAAGGCTGACAATGGAGAAGCTGCTCCATTATCTAAATTAATTTCATAAATTTTAGTAACACCAGAAACAGTCAGAATAGCAAATCCTTTATCACTTTTGCCACCAATATCAAAACCGTTATAAGCTTCAGCGTCAACGCCTAAATTACCATCCTCAACCAATGTTCCATCATTTGGCGGAACCTGGGTAAAAAGTTTGTCGCTGTTGGTATCAATAACATAAAGTTCGGTAGCTGTGGTCCCGGCAAAGTTATTTCTATACGCTGCTGCTGTTACTTGAGGACTGCCAGGGTTTAAATTAGCATCTACAAATGCCACAACACCAGTTTCTGGGTGTACACGCAGGTTTTGTCCTGTATTGCTTACAATCCTGATACGATCTACAACCGGATTGAAATCAAAACCAAAATCAGTACCGTTTAGTGCCGGGCTAAAAGGTCCGGCTCCAACCATAGTTGCCAATCCCGAAGAAGCGTTAATCGTATAAATTCTGCTGGTACTTCCTAATGCATATAACTGTCCGTTAACGGGGCGCATATCAAGGCCAACAATTTTTTCGTTTGGCTGAATGCCGGTAATAGGCTTAGTAACCGGTTTTGGGTTTCCAGGATTGAAAATCAATAGTTCGTTAGTAGTACAAACGGCATAAGCTACCGGATCAGTAGGAATTGCCAAACCTATCAGGGTGCAGTCTTTTATGTCTCCCAATTTGTCGGCTTTGCCCGATTCAAGGTCAATCATATATAAGGTCGATTTTTTGTTTTCGGATAAGGCTGCCAAAGCAACATTTTTTGGCGAAATATCAAAACCTCCTTCGCCACTAAAATTTCTTTTTAACGGACCGTCCTCAATCAGAGTTCCGTCGTTCGGCGGATTCTGAGTATATAGTTTTTGAGTTTTTACATCAATAACATACAATTCAGTAACCGTGGCGCCTGCAAAATTGTTGCGATAAGCACTTCCATTAATCATTGCACCATCAACACCATTTATAGTTCCATCTACAAAAGCCACCATTCCTGTTTCAGGATTTAGACGCAAATTTTGACCTTTGTTAGTAACCACCCGAATCCGATCAACCGTAGGGTTAAAATCAAAACCCGCAGCATCCCCGTCTAAAGCAGGGGTAAAAGGACCTGCACCAATAGCACGGGCTACACCTGTATCATAATTTAATACATAAATTCGGCTGCTATTTCCCAAGCCATAAAGTTGGCCGGTGGCTGGTCTAAAATCAATGGCAATTAATTTTTCGCCGCTTTGTAAACCTGAAATTGTAGCAGAACTAATGGCTTTGGAGGGATCCATTGCATTAAATTTCTGTATTAGCCCTGTGCTTGTTAAGCCGTAGAAAACAACATCAGGTTTTGTAACTGAAATTTCTTCCTGATTACCATTATCACTGAGCGTGTTGACATTGACTGGAACTTCCTTTTCGCAGGCGCTAAACAGAATGACGCAGCTAAGGAATAATAAAGTGCCAAATTTTTGAAAGCCTTTTTCAATCCTGATAAAAGGTGTTCGAGTGGTAATAATTTTTTCCATTTTTTAAAAATTAAGTAAGGGCGTTTAAAATTTTATTTATTGTTATATACTTACCCCTTTTTTTTACAAACGGTTTTTAAAATTGATTTTTAGTAACGATTGTGAAATTTTAAGGCCCAAATGTGTAGCAAATTCACACTTATGATAACAGTAAAAACAGGATACATTCAATAATACTGCGCTGCATAACTATAAACCAATGCTGATAAATTCGGTTTCTGATGCTCTTTTCTTAACATTGCAAAAAACCGTCTGATCTTTTGAAACTACAGCACAAAAAGCTATTAAGTATTCTTTTAAAGGCAACAATTTTAATTTTAGCGTTTGGCTTTATTTTCCATAAGCTTAGCAACAATCAAAACATTGATAAATTTAGTACACTGCTAAAATCCTTATCGCCGGAAAGTGTATACCTTGTTTTAACTACCATTTTTTTACTGATGTTTCTAAATTGGTTTTTGGAAGCCTTAAAGTGGAGATACCTGGTGTATCGAATAGAAATTATAAGCCGGTGGAAAGCTGTAGAATCAGTTTTTTGTGGTTTAACCTGGGCTGTCTTTACTCCTAACAGAATCGGGGAGTATGGTGGAAGAGTGTTTTTTTTATCTCCGCGGAAGCGTATTATGGGCGCCGTAGCTATGGGCGTAGGAGCTCTCGGCCAGTTAGTTGCGACGAATATTTTAGGTTCTCTGGCTTTGTTATGGTTTGTGTGGAGATTTTTAACTCCCAATATTTTGGTTTTTTATTCTCTGGTATTAATGGTTGCCGTATTTTGCGGATTTTTTATGCTTCTGTATTTTAATATCCGTTGGCTGGAAAGTTGGCTTATGCATATTAAATTCATAAAACAATTTCACAAGTTCTTCAGGATCTTGGGTAGATATAACCAGAAAGAGTTAAGAAGGGTTTTTATATATTGTATTTCAAGATTTACTGTTTTTACCACGCAATATTGTCTTATCATCCACTTGCTTATACCACAAATTCAGCTGTTTGATATAACCATGATGATCTTTATTTTGTTTTTTATCCAGTCTGCCTTGCCCTCTTTAGATCTGCTTGATATTGGGGTAAGAAGCATGACCGCATCTTATTTCTTTGCTTTTATTACCGATCAGTATGTGGCGGTTATGGCTGCAGCAACCTGTATTTGGATGATAAATTTAATTATTCCTGCAATTTTAGGGTCTGTGTTTGTATTAAAACTTAACTTTTTTGGTAACAATCGTCATTAGTTTTATAACCGCCCTGCTTACGTTGGGGTATGCAGGCATCGTTTTGTATCTGCGCCAGGGTTGGATCAACCTCCAGGTGTTCCAACCATCTGTAAAATCGCTTCCTAAAATCCGCGTAAGCGTAATTATTGCTGCACGCAATGAAGAAGATAAGTTGGATAAGACTATTAATGATTTGTTAAATCAGGATTATCCCAAAGAGCTTTTCGAAATTATTGTGGTAGATGATCATTCAACAGACCGAACCTCAGAAATTATATCTTCATATTCGGAACAGGGCGTACTTTTAATAAAGTTAAACGAGCACAAACCGTTAAATTCTTATAAGAAGAAAGCAATTGCAGAAGCCATTCAGATTTCAAAAGGCGAACTAATTATAACTACTGATGCGGATTGCCGTATGGGACTGCAATGGCTAAAAACAATAGTGGATTATTACCAGCAAACCGGATGCAAAATGATCTCGTCGCCGGTTGTTTTTTTTGAAGAAAAAAATACGTTCGAAAAAATGCAAACGCTGGAATTTTTATACCTGATCGGGTTGGGAGCAGCAACCATCGGCCAGAATATACCTTCAACATGCAACGGAGCGAATCTGGCTTACCGCAAAGATGTTTTTAACGAAGTAGATGGTTTCCGCGGAATAGATGATCTCGCTTCAGGTGATGATGAACTTTTACTTCATAAGATTGCTTCTTTATACCCCACGAAAATTGGGTTTTGTAAATCAGAAAAAGCCTTAGTTTACACTCATGCAAAACCGGATATCAGTGCGTTTATTCAGCAAAGAAAACGCTGGGCATCTAAAAGCACTAAATATAAAAACAAGGGAATTGTAGCTTTGGGAATTTCTTTGTGGATTTTTAATCTATTTATATTAATTAATATAGTGATTGGATTATTTGATGCGCACTATATATACCTTGCCGGACTAAGTTTTTTTATTAAAATTTTGGTTGAAGTGGCTTTTCTTAACCTGATGTGCGGCTTCGTGAAACGAAAGAACTTAATGCGGTATCAGCCATTACTAAGTTTTGCACATATATTTTATTTCGTTTATATCGGCCTTGCCGGAAACTCCGGAAAGTATCTTTGGAAAGGGAGAATGGTGCGATAGACAGTTAGTTGTTTGTTGGTTAGATGGTTGGTAGTTAGGAAATAGAATTTGCTTTTGATTGTAGTCTTCATTATGCTAATCGACCAAGTAATCTGTAATTGAAAAATGGGGACATTGCCCAGTAACTAAACTAACCTGTAATTGTAAGGCTATAATTTCCAGAAACTAAACAACCAACTAATAACTAAAAATGGATCATTCGCCAGCCCAACGTACATGGATTAGATTTAAGAGAAATAAACTTGCTTTAGTCGGTGTTGTGGTCATTTTAATAATGGTTTTAATAGGTATTTTGGGTTATTTAATTATGCCTGATCAATCTCCAATGGCTAACAGAATGCTTTTGCAGTTAAGTATTAAAAAACCCGGATCTACATTTACCATTCTTAAGATTAAAAAAAATATAAAAGTTGAGACTAAAAATCCCATCCAAAAAATGTTGTTCGGGCAACCGTACGATTTTACTGAAATACCGATAACATCGTATCGGTTTAAAGCAGACTCAATAGTGGTAAGAGAATATATCGGCGATGAAGAAATAGCTGATGAAAAATCTTTTTCTTTTAAAGAAGTGTTGGCAACCGGCAACTTAAGAAATGCAAATGTTGAACAGCAGCGTACAAAAATAGAGAGTAAACACATTGAGCAAAAAACCTTTTGGTTGGGGACGGATATTTACGGGCGTGACCTTCTTAGCCGATTAATCCTGGGAATCCGTATTTCTTTATCTGTTGGTGTGATGGCAGTTTTTATTTCACTTTTTATAGGAGTTACCTTAGGTTCCATAGCGGGATACTTTGGCGGGCGATTGGATACAGTGATTAGCTGGTTTATGAATGTCATATGGTCATTGCCTGCCCTTTTATTAGTTATCGCTATTTCTTTTGCTTTAGGGAAAGGTTTCTGGCAAATTTTTATCGCTGTAGGGCTTTCAATGTGGGTTGAAGTGGCAAGACTTGTACGCGGCCAAATGATCGCGTTTAAGCATGTAGATTTTGTTGAAGCTGCAAAAGCGCTAGGTTTTACCGATGGGCGCATCATTTTAAGGCATATTTTGCCAAACATGGCTGGCCCTATCCTGGTAGTGGCCTCCTCAAATTTTGCTTCCGCTATTTTACTCGAAGCAGGCCTAAGCTTTCTTGGTTTTGGGGCTCAACCACCTATGCCAACCTGGGGAGGGATGATTAAGGAACATTATGGATATATTATTATTGATGCGGCGTATCTGGCCATATTACCTGGTTTGGCTATAATGTTAATGGTTTACGCATTTAACTTAGTAGCTATAGGTTTACAGGATGCCTTTGATGTAAAATCACAAAATACTTATGTATAGGATTCTGTAATATTTTTATAAATTTAGCATTCACAGTAACAAAACTTTCAATTGGTACATTTTCCAGTTTCAGGTCAAACAGACGAAGGAGAATTAATTAGCCTACTGCTTAAAAGGCAGGCTGAACTAAATTCGCTTCTGGAAGTAACACAGGCCATAAACAGGAACAGTCAGCCAACGGTTTTATTTGAGATGCTCCAGGTTATTCTGAATGTACATTTAAAAATCGGGAAAATGCGCTTGTTGGTTAGAGAAAAGGGCCATTTCTATTGCGCCACCCGTTTCGGAGGACCAAAGGATAATCCAATAATCCTGCAAAGAACCTGCCTTGTATTACAGGAAATTAACGGTATACAGGAACTAAAATCACATCCAAATCCGCTGGTAAGTATTTACGATTATTTCGTGCCTATTTTTCATAAAGAAGATTCTCAAGCCTTTGTATTGTTGGGTGATTTTACGGTTAAGCCGGAGTTAATAAACAATGACCTTAGTTTTATCCAAACCCTGATCAATGTTATATTAGTAGCCCTTGAAAATAAAAAATTGTTTAAAGAAAGCGTACAGCGGGAGTTAATGCTGAGGGATATGGAACTTGCCGGCGAGGTTCAAAATATGTTAATCCCACAGCATTTGCCTAAAACCGGCTCTGTTGTCGTTGGTGCAATGTATCTTCCAAACCAGAATATTGGCGGTGATTATTTTGATTTTATTAAGATAAGCCCTTACGAATCCATGTGGTGCATTGCTGATGTTTCCGGGAAAGGCGTTTCCGCGGCTTTGCTTATGGCCAATCTTCAGGCAAGTTTACGTGCCTGGGCCACTGTAGAAGATGATATGTCGAAAATAGTAAGTAAGCTAAACGAGATTGTGGTTTCTAACACAAATGGAGAGCGGTTTATAACACTATTTTTAGGCCGTTATAATGATATTTCACGTGAATTGCAATACGTTAATGCCGGGCATAATTCACCAATCCTGATAATTGGAGATGAGATTAAATTTTTAAAAGAAGGAACAACCATTATCGGCGCTTTTGATCAGCTTCCGTTTATAAAAACCGGTATTGAAATTTTACCGCCGGGCAGTTTAATTTTTAATTATACTGATGGCCTGGTAGAAAGTGACCTCGAAGATGTGTTTATCACTGATGAGGAACTCGTACAGTATCTTGTAAAGTACAAAAATCTGCCTGTAGATGATATCAACAAAAAGATATTAGGCAATATAAAATCTGCGCACAAAGCAGAAATGAATTCAGATGATGTAACGCTGTTATCAATCCGGGTTTTATAATTCTCTTCATAATTTTTACCTATTTTTTCTAAAAGTTTTTTGCGTTTAGATTTGCTTTTTTTAATATTGAGCTTTTAAAAAAATGCTTCTACCTTATTTTCAAAATGATTTAATAGAGGCGGGCTGTGATGAAGCCGGCCGTGGTTGTCTTGCCGGACCAGTGTTTGCCGCTGCGGTAATTTTGCCCAAAAGTTTTCAGCATGATGTTCTCACCGATTCAAAGCAGCTTACTTCAAAAGAACGTTTTGAGTTAAGAATATTTATCGAAACCAATGCTATCGCATTTGCAGTAGCCCAGGTAGATCATTTGGAAATTGATCGAATTAATATTTTAAATGCCTCTTTTTTAGCGATGCATAAAGCTTTACAGCAATTAAGTATAGTTCCGGAAATGATCCTGGTTGACGGTAATCGCTTTCATAAATACCTAACTGTTCCTCATCAGTGCATCATTAAGGGAGATGGTAAATATTTTTCAATTGCGGCGGCATCTATTCTTGCTAAAACATACCGGGATGATTTTATGTGTAAATTATCAGAAGAATGCCCGGAGTATCATTGGATTTCTAATAAAGGGTACCCTACAGCCCGACACCGTGAAGCTGTAATAATACACGGAATGTCTCCCTATCACAGACGCACGTTCCGGATTACCGACCCCCAGATGGAGCTCTTTCTTTAATTTTATCCCAAAATTTTTCCAATCGATTTTAACCTTAAAATTCATTGCTAAATTGTTAACAAAGCTTTTCAAAAAAAACCAGATTAACTTTCCAAACATTAGAAGGTTATTGGTTGTGATGATAATAAACCAAGAAGTTTTAACCCGGAGAAAAGAAGTGACTGTTTTCAGTAACGGTTTTTTAATTAATTTGGCACAAATAATTTACCAGTAAATGAAAGATATAGCATTAAAGGATGTTCATCAGGCATTGGGAGCTAAAATGGTTGCTTTCGCGGGATTTAATATGCCGGTTCAATACGAAGGGGTAAACGCAGAACATGAAGCTGTTCGTAAGGCTGTTGGCGTGTTTGATGTAAGCCACATGGGCGAATTTATTTTAAAAGGCAAAGGATCTTTAGCTTTAATCCAGAAAGTAACCAGTAATGATGCTTCCAAACTTTTTGACGGAAAAGTTCAATACTCCTGCTTACCAAACTTGAGCGGCGGTATTGTAGATGATCTGTTGGTGTATCGTATAGATGAGAAAACCTTCATGCTGGTTGTAAACGCATCAAATATAGAAAAGGATTGGAACTGGATATCGAAATTTAATACTTATGGGGTAGAAATGAACGATATTTCAGATCGTACATCTTTGCTCGCTGTACAGGGACCTAAAGCCATTGATGCCTTACAAACCTTAACCGAGGTTAATCTTTCTGCAATGGAATATTATACTTTTAAAAAGGGCGTATTTGCAGGCGTTGATAATGTTTTAATTTCTGCTACAGGTTACACAGGTTCCGGTGGTTTTGAATTGTATTTCGATCATTCACATACTGAAAAAATTTGGACTAAAATTTTTGAGGCCGGAAAACCATTTGGAATTAAACCAATAGGATTGGCTGCCAGGGATACTTTAAGACTCGAAATGGGATTTTGTTTGTATGGAAATGATATTGATGATTCTACTTCTCCACTTGAAGCCGGTTTGGGTTGGATTACAAAATTTAACAAAGAATTTGTAAACTCTGAAAATCTTTCCGTTCAAAAAGAAACTGGTGTAAATAGAAAACTAGTTGGTTTCGAAATGATTGATCGTGGAATACCACGGCATGATTATCATATTACCGATGCCGAAGGAAACAGCATCGGCAAGGTAACTTCCGGAACGCAATC
>JACMND010000090.1 GCA_014378705.1 Pedobacter sp.
GGTAACGGCCTTTAGGTAAGGCATTGAAATAAATATTTGTAGTTTTGCCATCCGCTCCTGTTAAAATATTGGCATTCCAGTATACTGTTTTTCTATTATCCTGCATTTGAGCAAATGAAGAAGCAGTTGAGGTCTTATAAACCTCAGAAGCTCTATTAAAACCATCGATAGGATAGGTTATAAACCCTGCGGGGGAATCCGAAACAATATAATTTTCAATACCAAAAGTCCCCTTTTCTGTAAGTTTTGACTTAGTGAACTCCCCTCGCAGGTTCATCTGAACTATTTTATATACTAAAGGCTCATTCTTCATTGTTCCGGCATATCGCTTAGTAGTGACCAAGATAATGTCATCGGGAAAATTCCACCCTACACCGGCCCCCAGGTTCTCATTGCCCATAATATTATACAAGGTCTTGTAGATTCCACCTTGTAAAAGCTTTACATCTTCCACTTCATCAGGAGAGATACGCTGTAGAGCCTCCGTACTGTCTACACGACCATCGACTACCAAGTGAAATTTCGTTCCGAATTTATAAAAGTACCCGTTTCTATGAGAGACAGGGAGTTTTGTTATTAGTCCCTGAAGGAGCATTCCAAAAGGTTCAAGCTTTTCTCCGCTAATCATCCAGGAATTATCGGTTCCATTAAGATTTCTTCTAAGGTTGGATTTTTCTGTTTTTTTGGCCGTAATAACAACCTCATTTAATTTATCTGCATCTTTTACATCACTTCTCTCTATAGAATTATCAATTTCTAGTTTATTTTTTAGAGCGGTGTTGGGGTCTTGTAAAACTGTTGTGTCTGAAGGGACTTGATTTACTGTTCCGCTTTGATAACTGTACCTTCAACCGATATGCCCAAGCTATCAGAGTTGATCGCTTTTACAGCAACTTTGATCGTAAACCATTCACTAACGGAACTCCTTCAAAAAAAAAACTTACTTTAAAATTTATCGGTTCATTTTGAGCGTTAGATAAAGCGGGTGGTTGAAAAGCACCTATGTTAATTTGACGATGGTAAAAATAAGCTTCGTCAGAGTTACGCATCCAGTTGGTGTAAGCTCTAAGAATATATTTACCAGGCTTTACTATAATATTATTAAGAGGAAGGTTGCCCCCAACGCTACCCGCATTAAGTTGAAAGGTTAGCCTTTTAACGGAGGTTCCTTGTTCTGAGATTAATTCCACATACAAGATCTTGCTTAACGCAGAAGGTTGATTATTCTCATTGATAGTTGTATATGCTTTAAACCAAATCGTATCTTGGAAATTGTAGGAAGATTTGTCTAAATGCAGATATACCTTTTCTATTGGATACGATGGATTGTAAGCATTTACATCCTTAGATTTTTGTTGTAATATTAAATTACCAACCTGTGAAAAGCCCAAGAAAGTTGAGCAGCAAAAATTCATTAAGAGAAAGCACTGTCTGATCATTCTGATGAATATAGTATCCTATCTAATATACCGCATTCAAAAATAGATATGTAAATAAAGAGATCAAGGTTAAAAAGTCTGCATTGAATCATGCAGTTTTTGTAAACTATTAAAAGTTGAAAGTAGATTGAAATAAGCTTTTTGATTCGTCAAATTATTGATAATCAGCAATTGTAGCTAACTAAATCGAAGAAAACAATGAAATTAAAATTGGGTTTAAAAATATTAAAAAAGATAACAAAAAAAGCCCCGTTCAAGCTGAACGGGGCGTCAAAATATTATATAATCTAACTATTCTCCTTTTGGTTCTTTACCTTCTGATTCCGAAGTTTCCTTGGATTCTTCTTCAGGTTTTTCCTCTTCAACTTCGGCAGCTTTCACTTTTTCCTCTTCAACTTCAGCAGCTTTCACTTCTTCGTCTTCAACTTTCGGGGCAACCTTAGCGTCCGTTACGGGAGCATCTGTAGTTTTCTTCGCTTTGGCACCACGACGACGGGTTGATTTCTTTTCAATGGCAACATCACCAGAGATATAAAGCTCGTTAAAATCTACCAGTTCGATTAACGCCATAGAGGCATTATCTCCCATACGGTTGCCTAACTTTAAGATACGGGTATAACCACCTGGACGAGTTGCTACCTTTTCCGCTATTTCGCGGAAAAGCATCGCAACCACTTCTTTATCTTTTAAGTAACTGAAAGCGGTACGGCGGGAATGCGTAGAGTCTGTTTTTGATTTTGTGATTAAAGGCTCCACATACATCCGTAAAGCTTTTGCTTTTGCAAGTGTAGTGGTGATGCGCTTGTGAAGGATAAGCGAAGAAGCCATGTTAGAAAGCATCGACCTGCGATGACTATCTGTACGACTTAAATGATTGTTTTTTTTTCCGTGTCTCATTTTTTATTTTTTTGTGCACGTGCATACCGTCAGTCAACCTTAAATAGGGACCGGGAATTATGCCGTTTCGCTGGTTATTCTTCGTCTAATTTAAATTTTGACAGGTTCATTCCAAAAGATAAGCTTTTAGATTTTACAAGGTCCTGAATCTCTGTTAATGATTTCTTACCGAAGTTTCTGAATTTTAACATATCAGCTACATCATACGAAACCAAATCAGCAAGTGAACGAATGTCTGCGGCTTTTAAGCAATTTAAAGCACGGACAGAAAGATCAAGATCCACTAGTTCCATTTTTAAAATCTTGCGCATGTGTAAAATCTCTTCATCAACCTCTTTTGTTTCTTCCTTAGCTTGAGATTCAAACATGATGTTCTCATCAGAAAATAACATAAAATGATGGATCAGAATCTTGGCTGCTTCCTTCAGTGCTTCTTCAGGATGAATGGACCCATCTGTGGTGATGTCAAGTATTAATTTTTCGTAATCTGTTTTCTGTTCAACTCTAAAGTTTTCAATCGTATACTTTACGTTTTTAATCGGAGTATAGATAGAATCAATAGCAATCACACCAACTGGCGCATCCGCGTTTTTATTTTCTTCTGCAGGGATATAACCACGGCCTTTATTAACAGTAAGTTCAATTTCCAGAGTAACAGATGTTTCCATGTTACAAATAACCATATCAGAGTTTAATACGGTAAAATTGTTAGAAAACCTCGAAATATCACCTGCCTTAAACTGATCCTGGCCGTTTATAATCACGAATATTTTTTCTGAATCGCCAGTATCACCGATTTTTTGCAAGCGAACTTGCTTAAGATTTAGAATAATTTCAGTTACATCTTCAACAACACCTTTTATGGTAGAAAATTCGTGAGAGACACCTGAAAGCCGGACGGAAGTAATGGCAAAACCCTCTAAAGAAGATAATAAGATACGACGAAGGGCGTTACCAATAGTAATACCGAAACCAGGCTCTAAGGGTCTGAATTCGAATGTACCGTCGAAATCCGTAGATTTCTGCATAATAACTTTATCAGGTTTCTGAAATGCTAAAATTGCCATTTAATTATTGCTATTTGTAATTGATTAATTAATTTATACAGGATTTTCCTGTTAAAGTGCCGTTTACTTAGAATACAATTCCACAATCAGATTTTCCTTAATGTTTTCAGGAATCTCCTCACGGCTTGGGTAGTTAAGAAATTTACCAGTTAAGGTATTTGCGTTCCACTCTAACCAACTGAATTTGTTGATTGTACGACCCGCAACTGAAGCAGAGATAGCCTCTAAAGATTTGGACCGCTCTCGTACTGCTACCACATCACCTGCACGCAAAGCATAAGAAGCGATGTTAACAATCTCACCATTAACAGTAATGTGTTTGTGACCTACCAGTTGGCGGGCTGCGGACCGGGTTGGTGCAATGCCTAAACGGTATACTGCGTTATCTAAACGGGCTTCTAAAAATTTAAGCAGGTTTTCACCAGTAATTCCTTCTTTTGCGGAGGCTTTGTGAAAAAGATTTTCAAAATAGCGCTCCAGTACACCATAGGTATATTTTACTTTCTGTTTCTCCATTAGCTGCACAGCAAATTCGGATTGCTTTCCTCGTTTTCGAGAAGTTCCATGCATCCCTGGAGGATAATTTTTTCTTTCTAATGCCTTATCAGGACCAAAAATTGGTTCTCTGAATCTACGGGCAATTTTGGATTTTGGTCCGGTATATCTAGCCATTTTGTTTATTTTTAAAGTATCAATCCGGCCATGCCGGAAGAATCTTAGCTTTAAAACTGATTATTAAAATTTAAACTCTTCTCCTTTTTGGAGGACGACAACCATTGTGAGGAAGTGGGGTTATATCCTGAATCGTTGTAACTTCAATACCTGATGTTTGCAAGGTACGAATAGCTGACTCACGGCCTGATCCAGGACCTTTTACAAAAACTTGCACCTTCCGTAAACCCAGATCATGAGCAGCTTTTGCACAATCACCGGCAGCCTGACCGGCAGCATAAGGAGTATTTTTCTTAGAACCTTTAAAACCCATTTTCCCGGCAGAAGACCAGGAAATAGTTTGTCCTTGGGTATTGGTTAAGGTTATAATTATATTGTTAAATGTAGCGTTTACATGAGCCTCGCCTATGGGCTCTACTATTACGACACGCTTTTTAGTTACTTTTTTGCTTTTAGCCATTTTTTGAGATTTGAGATATAAGACTTGGCATCTGCGATAAGACCACGCTACTTGTATCTATTTCTGTTTTATAATCATGAAATTGGGCTTTGAAATATTCTCATACCTCAAACCAGCTATCTCATATCTAATCATTATTTAGTCGCCTTCTTTTTGTTTGCAACAGTTTTACGTTTGCCTTTTCTGGTACGTGAGTTATTCTTGGTGCGCTGACCACGAACAGGTAATCCCTTGCGATGTCGCAAACCGCGGTAGCAACCAATATCCATCAAACGTTTAATGTTTAATTGAACCTCGGAACGTAAAGCCCCTTCAACTTTAATTTCATCGCTGATTAACCCACGGATTGAGGCTAACTGATCATCGGTCCATTCCTGAACTTTTATATCGTAACTAATACCTGCAGTATCTAAAATGCGTTGAGCAGTTGATTTTCCGATACCGAAAATGTACGTAAGTCCAATCTCTCCTCGTTTGTTTTTTGGTAAATCAATACCTGATATCCTGGCCATATTTTTATTAAATAATTTTCGATTTACTATTTACGAACCGGCGACTCACCAAACTTGCTAAATCAAACTTAGATCGTAAATCTAAAATCTATAATTTTTATTATCCCTGACGTTGTTTAAACTTTGGGTTTTTTTTGTTGATTACATAAAGTACACCCTTACGGCGAATGATCTTGCAATCAACACTACGCTTTTTAATTGATGCTCTAACTTTCATCTTATTAATATTAATTCTAAACTTCTTGTAACTATTTGTATCTGTATGTAATTCTGCCTTTGCTTAAATCATACGGCGACATTTCTAACTTTACTTTATCACCAGGTAAAATCTTAATGTAATGCATTCTCATTTTGCCGGATATGTGCGCAATAATTTCATGTCCGTTTTCTAATTCCACACGAAACATCGCATTTGACAACGCCTCTTTAATTATTCCGTCTTGTTCAATTGAAGCCTGTTTGGCCATAAACTTTTTTAATCTTTCTGTATTAACGTGTTGTTTGCCAAACTAAAGCACTCTATTCGGGGTTGCAAAATTAATAAAAAAAATCACTTTTTATTTATTTTGTTTTAAACTTTCTTCGATGTAACTGAACGTTGAAAGTACATCTGCCTGGCCTCTTTTTACTGCAACAGTATGCTCATAATGAGCTGAAGGCTTACCGTCCATGCTACTAACTGTCCAGCCATCACTCCAAAATTTAACGGCAGCTTTACCAGCATTAATCATTGGTTCAATGGCAATGACCATGCCTTCTTCAAGTTTTGCACCCGTTCCTCTCTTACCATAATTAGGGACTTCCGGTTTTTCATGCAGTTTATAACCTACACCGTGCCCTACTAATTCTTTAACAACACCAAAACCATTCCTTTCTGCATGTTCCTGTACGGCATGAGCTACATCACCAATACGCATTCCTACAACTGCCTTTTCAATACCTTTTATCAAGCATTCTTTGGTTATTTCTAAAAGTTTATAAGTTTCCACATCAACCTTGCCAACAGGGAAGGTGTAAGCAGAGTCACCGTAAAACTTATTTAGAATTGCCCCACAATCAACTGAAACAATATCCCCTTCTGCAAGTTCGTAGGCGCTTGGAAAGCCGTGTACAACCTGGTCATTAAGTGAAATACACAAAGAATATGGAAATCCGTTGTAATTTAAAAAGGCAGGAATTCCTCCGTGATCCCGAATAAAAGATTCTGCTATATTGTTTAATTCATTTGTTTGAACACCCGGCTTGATAAGTTTAGCAACTTCTCCTAAAGTTTTTGATACTAATAAAGAACTTTCTCTTATGAGTTCTATCTCTTCGATAGACTTATAATTAACCTTTGACATTGTACTAAATTACGGATCCGCCTGCTGCCAGTGGCGTACGGCCTTTTATCCGGCCTGTTTTCATTAAACCATCATAATGGCGCATTAATAAATGACTTTCAACCTGTTGTAAAGTGTCTAATACCACACCCACCAAGATTAGTAAGGAGGTACCACCATAAAAGTGGGCAAACTGACTATTAACTCCAAATAGTATTGCGATGGAGGGCATAATTGCTATGATTGCGAGAAATATGGATCCCGGTAATGTAATTTTAGAAATAACTGAATCGATATAATCACCAGTGGTTTTACCAGGTTTTACACCCGGAACAAAACCACCATTTTTTTTCATGTCATCAGACATTTGAACCGGGTTAACGGTAATGGCAGTATAAAAGAAAGTAAAGGCAATAATCATTATCGCAAAAGTGAGATTGTACGTCAAGGAGGTATAATCACTGTAAGATGCCAAAAAGGAGGATTGCATAGCTGGAAAAAAAGAACCAACGGTAGTTGGTATAAACATGATAGCCTGAGCAAAAATGATAGGCATAACTCCGGCAGCATTAACTTTTAATGGAATGTATTGCCTAACTCCCCCATATTGTTTATTACCAACAATTTTCTTAGCGTATTGAACCGGAATTTTTCTTACTCCCTGTACAATTAATATGGTAAACATTACCACCAGGAAAAGGGCTCCAAGTTCCACAATAAAGGGAACTAAACCTCCTTGGCCACCTAAGCGGGAAGTAAGTTCGGATGTGAATCCAAATGGTAATTGAGCAATAATCCCAACCATAATAATTAAAGAAATTCCGTTTCCGATTCCTTTATCTGTAATTTTTTCTCCCAGCCACATTACAAATAATGTTCCGGCAGTTAAAATAAACATGGATGAAATTGTAAACATTGGTTCTGACATTAATCGAGCATCTACGCTGATTTGAGAACGAACATAACCAATTGCCTGCAGAGCAGTAATTATAATAGTTAAGTAACGTGTAATCTGGTTAATTTTCTTACGTCCGCTTTCGCCCTCTTTTTGCAGTTTTTGAAATTTAGGAACTGCGATACCTAATAGCTGCACTACAATGGATGCGGAGATGTAAGGCATCACTCCTAACGCAAAAATAGAGGCTCTGGAAAAAGAGCCACCAGCGAACATGTTCAACAAGCCAAGCAGTCCATCTTTTGCTTCGGTTTGCAGAGTTGCATGATTTACACCAGGAAGGACAATAAAAGAACCGATCCGGTATATTAACAAACACAACAGCGTAAATAAGATCCTTGCTCTAAGGTCTTCAATTTTCCAAATGTTCTGTAATGTTGTGAACAGTTTCTTCATGTATTACAATTTAACAATGACACCACCAACAGCCTCAATTGCTTTTTGGGCAGTAGCTGAAAACGCATGAGCTGTAATATTAAGTTTTGCTGTTAATTCACCACGACCTAATACCTTAACCAGATCATTTCTAGAGGCTAATCCATGTTCTTTAAATGTATTGAAATCAATATCAACCAAATTAAATTTTTCAGCCATAGATTGTATCGCATCTAAGTTAACCGAAACGTATTCAACCCGATTTATTGGATTAAAACCTACTTTTGGCACTCTGCGTTGTAATGGCATTTGGCCACCTTCAAAACCTACTTTACTTTTATAACCAGAGCGTGATCCTGCACCTTTATGTCCTCTTGTAGAAGTACCTCCCCGACCGGAACCAGTACCGCGGCCTATACGTTTTCTATTTTTTGTTGTACCCTCTGCAGGTTGCAAATTACTTAAGTCCATAGTCAAATACTTTCTACTGCTACTAAATGATTTATTTTTCTAACCATGCCAATAATTGCTGGATTGGCTTCAACCTCAACAGAATGGTTTATTCTTCTCAAACCCAATGCCTGCATGGTTCTTTTTTGGCGTTCGCTTCTGTCGATAATGCTTTTTATCTGGGTAATTTTAATTTTGGCCATGATATTATCCGTTAAAAACTTTATTTAAATCCACACCCCTATTTTGCGCAACTGTGTAAGCATCCCGTAATCTCGACAGAGCCAAAACAGTTGCTTTAACCACATTGTGCGGATTTGATGATCCTTTTGATTTTGCGAGTACATTGTGTACACCGGCACTTTCAAGCACAGCCCGCATCGCACCACCAGCTATGACACCAGTACCTGGGGCAGCTGGTTTAATAAATACAAAACCACCGGAGTATTTCCCATATTGCTCATGGGGAATTGTTCCGTTTATTACCGGAACTTTTACCAGATTCTTCTTTGCATCATCAATTCCTTTAGCAATCGCTTCCGTTACCTCTTTGGCTTTACCTAATCCGTAACCTACAACTCCATGCTCGTCGCCTACAACTACGATAGCTGAAAAACTGAATGTGCGTCCACCTTTTGTTACCTTAGCAACACGCTGGATACTAACCAAGCGATCTTTCAATTCAATTTCGCTGGTCTTTACTCTTTTTATATTGATAGTTGACATTTTCTATATTTAATGATTTCACCGGTTTAAAAGGACTGAACTAATTATATATGTGTAATCAGCCTTTTATGAGTGTAATCGATGCTTAAAATATTAAACCAGCTTCACGGGCTCCTTCAGCTAATGATTTGATCCTTCCGTGATATAAATAACCGTTTCTATCAAAAACTACCTGACTCACACCGGCAGCAAGTGCTTTTTCGGCCACTGCTTTTCCTACTGCTTTTGATTGTTCAGTTTTGTTTCCGTCTGCTGTAAAATCTTTAGATAAGGATGACGCTGATACAATAGTTTTACCATTTATATCATCAATGACCTGTGCATAAATGCCTTTGTTGCTTCTATAAACTGATAAACGAGGGCGTTCAGCAGAACCGGTTAATCTTTTTCTGATTCCTTTTTTAATTCGATCTCTCCGAGATAATTTTATTCCTGCCATTACAATTATTTTTTAGCTGCTGATTTACCAGCTTTCCTTCTTAATATTTCACCTACAAATTTTACACCTTTACCCTTGTATGGCTCCGGAGCTCGTAAAGAGCGAATTTTTGCAGCTACCTCACCCAACAACTGCTTGTCAATACTTTCCAAAGTAATTGTAGGGTTTTTTCCTTTTTCTGCAGCAGTGGTTACTTTAATTTCCTTGGGTAATTCAAATACGTAATGGTGAGAATATCCCAATACAAGATCTAAAGTGTTTCCCTGGTTTGTTGCCCGATAACCGACACCAACTAATTCTTGTTGGGATTTGTACCCTTCCGTCACACCAATAACCATATTGTTAATTAATGAACGGTACAATCCATGTAACGCTTTGTGGCGTTTTTGATCTGAAGGGCGACTAACTGTGATTGTGCCATCTTCTTGCAATAAAGAAATTTCAGTATCTACCTGCTGGTATAATTCGCCTTTCGGACCTGTAACCGTAACCAGATTATTTTCTGAAACATTTATAGTAACTCCGCTTGGAATACTAATTGGGGCTTTTCCTATTCTTGACATTTTATAATCCTCCTATTAGTAAACGTAACACAACACTTCACCACCGATATTTAGATTTTTAGCTTCTTTGTCTGTCATTACACCTTTAGAAGTTGACAGAATTGCTATACCGAGGCCATTTAAAACACGCGGCATGTTATCAACATCAGCGTATTTCCTTAATCCTGGCCGACTGATACGGGCTATAGTACGGATAGCTGGAATTTTTGTGATTGGGTGATATTTTAAAGCGATTTTAATAATTCCCTGTGCCGTGGTATCTACAAACTTGTAATTTGTGATATACCCTTTGTCAAAAAGAACTTTTGTAATTTCTTTTTTAAGGTTTGATGCAGGAATTTCAACCACCCGGTGATTGGCTTTAATGGCATTTCTTACTCTTGTAAGATAATCTGCTATTGGATCTGTATTCATTTATTTATTTTATGATGAGGGTTTCTTTTCAGACCTTTCATCGATTCATATTTAAGTTTTAATCTGGGAATCAAAAGATTAAAGTAAGTTTTAGAATTTATAACTTTCAGCTTAAAAATTATATCTTAATTTACCAACTTGCTTTTTTAACTCCCGGAATTTTACCTGCGAGGGCCATTTCACGAAATGTAACACGCGAGATTCCAAATTGACGCATGTAACCGCGTGGTCTCCCAGTTAACTTACATCTATTATGTTGACGCACCGGAGATGAATTTTTTGGTAGTTTATCTAAACCTTCAAAATCTCCAGCCAATTTCATTGCAGCTCTTTTATCTGCGTACTTAGCAACTAATCTGGCACGTTTAACGTCACGTGCTTTTACACCTTCTTTAGCCATTATTGATTTATATTAGAGGTTTGATTTTTAAACGGCAAACCAAATTGCTTTAATAATTCCAATGCTTCCACATCAGTTTTAGCGTCGGTTACAAACGTAATGTCCATACCCATTATCTTATTAATCTGATCAATATTAATTTCTGGAAATATGATCTGCTCAGTGATACCTAACGTATAATTACCACGGCCATCAAAACCTTTATCATTAATCCCTTTAAAATCGCGAATTCGGGGTAGAGCTACTGCAATTAAACGATCTAAAAACTCGTACATATTGTTATCCCTTAAAGTTACGCGTACACCAATCGGCATACCTTTACGTAATTTAAAATTTGAAATGTCTTTTTTAGACTTAGTGGATACCGCTTGCTGTCCGGTAATGGTAGTTAACTCTTTTAAAGAATTATCTATCAGTTTTTTATCTGTAACAGCGGCACCAACTCCCTGGTTAATTGAAATTTTTTGCAATTTAGGAACCTGCATCACGCTTTTATATTGGAACTTGTCCTTTAAAGCCGAAATGATTTCCTCTTTATATTTTGATTTTAATCTTGGTATGTAAGTCATAACTTAATTTCCTCCCCAGACTTTTTACTTATACGTACAGATTTACCTTCTGCATTTTTTTGTTTACTTACACGAGATGGTTTACCTGATTTCGCATCAATTACCATCACATTTGAAATATGCAGAGCAGCTTCTTTTTTAACAATACCCCCGTTTGGGGTAGCAGCACTTGGCTTCGTATGTTTAGAAACCATGTTGGCACCTTCAACAATTATCCTGCTCTTCGCTAGCAAAACTTCTAATACCTTACCCTGAGTTCCTTTAGAATCACCGGCCATTATCTGTACGGTATCACCTTTCCGGATTTTAAATTTTTGTTGTTGTTGTTTCTTTTCCATTATTACAATACCTCCGGAGCTAATGAAACAATTTTCATGAATTGCTTTTCCCGCAACTCTCTGGCTACAGGTCCAAAAATACGTGTTCCACGAGGCTCATCCTGTGCGTTTAGCAACACTGCAGCGTTATCGTCAAAGCGGATATATGACCCGTCCTTACGCCTGATCTCTTTTTTCGTTCTTACAACAACTGCTTTCGAAACAGTTCCTTTTTTAATATTTCCTGATGGAAGCGCACTTTTTACAGTAACGACAACTTTATCACCTATGGATGCGTAACGCTTGCCTGTGCCGCCCAAAACCCGGATCACTAAAACCTCTTTAGCTCCGCTGTTATCAGCAACATTCAGTCTTGATTCCTGTTGTACCATTTACTTAGCCTTTTCTAAAATTTCCACTAATCTCCAATTCTTGGTCTTGCTCAGCGGACGGGTTTCCATAATCATAACCGTATCGCCTATGCCACACGTGTTTGTTTCGTCGTGAGCCATAAATTTGGTAGTTTTCTTCACAAACTTACCATAGATCGGGTGTTTCACTTTCCGTTCCACCGCAACTACAATGGACTTCTCCATTTTGTTACTAACCACCAACCCGGTCCTTGTTTTTCTTAATTGTCTTTCCATTTCGACTTTAATTTATTCAGAAGCGGACTCTGGCTCGGCAGGTGCAGCTTTTGCTGCTTCCGCTTTACGCTTAGTCAATTCTGTATTTAAACGAGCTACATCTTTTCTAACTTTCGTAATCCGTGTGGGATTCTCAATAGTTGAAACCGTATGAGCGAATTTTAGTTTAGTGAGATTAGCCTTCTCTTCATTAATCCGAGCGACAACCTCTTCAGTTGTGAGCTCTAGAATTTCTGCGTTTTTCATTTTTATCTTAGTTGTTAGTTGCGAGTTGTTAGTTTGTTAGCTACTGCCAACTAACAACTAATCACCAATTATGCTTCTACAAAGTCTCTGCGTGTAACGAATCTTGTTTGAACCGGCAACTTCTGGGCTGCTAATCTTAATGCTTCTTTAGCAACTTCTAAAGGAACGCCTTCGGCTTCAAAAATCATCCGCCCAGGTCTAACTACTGCAACCCAATATTCTGGCGCACCTTTTCCTTTACCCATCCTAACTTCGGCTGGTTTTTTAGTTATCGGTTTATCTGGAAAAATACGAATCCATACCTGTCCTTCACGTTTCATAAAACGGGTAACTGCAATACGGGCCGCTTCAATCTGACGACTGGTTATCCAGGCCGGTTCTAATGATTTGATTCCGAAAGAACCGAATGCAAGCTCAGCGCCACGTGTGGCCAGGCCTTTCATTTTGCCTTTCTGCATTTTTCTGAACTTCGTTCTCTTTGGCTGTAACATGTTATTATTCTTTATTCGCTTTTATACGATTTTTAAATCTAATTATTTCTTAGGCCTAAAACCACCACCGGCATTACCTCCGCCACGGTTTTGACCGGCACCTCCACTACGGTTAGCACTGCCGCCTGCACCACCTGCGCCGCCACGGTTCTGACCACTTCCGCCACGGTTATCACCGCTACGTCTGTTATCGCCACTACGTCTGTCCGGTCCGGCACCACCACGTCTTTCGCCACCACCGTACGGTGCCTGGCTGCCTTCTTTGCCTTTTACACCAGTCGTTTGGCCAATATTTGGAGATAGATCACGTTTGCCATATACTTCACCTTTACAGATCCATACTTTTACACCAATTTTACCATAGGTTGTTAATGCTTCCGCCAAGGCATAATCTATGTCTGCACGGAAGGTATGTAATGGGGTTCTTCCATCTTTGTACTGCTCGGTACGTGCCATTTCGGCGCCACCTAAACGGCCAGAACACATAATTTTTATTCCCTCTGCTCCCATACGCATGGTTGATGCGATTGAAGTTTTCATCGCACGACGAAAAGAAATTCTTGCCTCCAATTGCTTGGCAACACCTTCTGCTACCAACTGAGCGTCTAACTCAGGACGTTTAATCTCAAAAATGTTAATCTGAACGTCTTTTTTGGTAAGCTTTTTTAACTCCTCTTTTATCTTATCAACTTCCTGACCACCCTTACCAATAACAATACCCGGGCGAGCAGTATGTATAGTGATGGTTATGCGTTTTAAAGTACGCTCGATAACTACTTTGGAAATACCACCTTTAGAAATACGAGCAGAAAGGTATTTTCTTATTTTTTCGTCCTCTACTAATTTTTCGGAGTAGTCATTGCCACCGAACCAATTAGAATCCCATCCTTTGATGATACCTAGCCTGGCACCTATTGGATTTGCTTTTTGTCCCATTCCTTAATTAGCTATTGATTCAACATTTTTACTATCAACTATCAGAGTAACGTGGTTTGAACGCTTCCGTATCCTGTGCCCACGGCCCTGAGGAGCCGGTCTTAATCTTTTTAACTGACGTCCACCATCAACCATAATTGTTTTCACAAACAACTCATTGTCTTCCGGACGCTGTCCATCATTTTTGGATTCCCAATTCTTAATCGCTGATAATAATAATTTCTCAACTCTTATTGCAGCTTCCTTATTAGTAAACTTTAATATGTAAAGTGCTTTCTCAACTCTCTCACCGCGGATCAGGTCGACAACCAATCTCATCTTTCGAGGAGAGGTAGGGCAATTATTTAATTTTGCTATTGCTTCCATTTCTTATTTTTTCTTTTCAGAGTGACCTCTAAATGTCCGGGTTGGGGAAAATTCACCTAGTTTATGACCTACCATATTTTCAGTTACATATACCGGTATAAATTTATTACCGTTGTGAACCGCGAAAGTATGACCAACGAAATCCGGAGATATCATCGAGCGACGTGACCAAGTTTTGATCACTGATTTTTTGTTGCCTTCATTCATTGTAGACACTTTCTTATCTACGTTATGATCAATGTAAGGTCCTTTTTTTATTGAACGAGCCATTATTTCTTCCTTCTCTCTATAATGTAACGATCGGATGATTTCTTTTTATCGCGGGTTTTAAATCCTTTAGATAATAAACCTTTTCTTGAACGCGGATGACCACCGGATGATCTTCCTTCACCACCACCCATTGGGTGATCGACAGGGTTCATAGCAACACCTCTTACTCTTGGTCTTCTTCCTAACCAGCGGTTTCTACCTGCTTTACCTAACACTTCGTTAGCTTTTTCAGAGTTTGAAACGGTTCCGATAGTTGCTATACAAGTGGCCAGAATCATGCGTGTTTCGCCAGAAGGCATTTTGATAATCGCATACTTGCCGTCACGGGCAGATAATTGTGCATACGTTCCTGCACTTCGCGCAATAGTTCCGCCCTGTCCAGGGTTCAATTCAATGTTATGAACTATAGAACCTAAAGGAATATTTTTTAAAGGTAATGCGTTCCCAATTTCTGGAGCTGAGGTTTCACCAGACACAATTTTCTGACCAACAGTTAATCCCTCAGGAGCAATTATATAACGCTTCTCGCCATCGGCATAATTTACCAAAGCTATTCGAGCACTACGATTTGGATCAT
Source organism: Pedobacter sp. (assembly GCA_014378705.1). GTDB lineage: Bacteria > Bacteroidota > Bacteroidia > Sphingobacteriales > Sphingobacteriaceae > Daejeonella. The sequence continues at coordinate 15,111 of JACMND010000090.1, forward strand.
ATTCAATGGTAGCAACAGTTGCCTGGATATCATTTTTATCACGTTTAAAATCAATTAAACGGTATGACTTTTTATGCCCTCCACCAAGATAACGCATAGTCATTTTTCCAGAATGGTTTCTACCACCTGATTTTTTAATTGAGGTTACCAGCGATTTTTCTGGAACGTTAGTAGTTACATCCGAGAATACACCTCCTACTCTAAAACGAGTACCAGGTGTAACTGGTTTAAATCTTCTTACTGCCATGTCTTAATTATATATTGGTGTAAAAGTCAATAGTTTCGCCGTCCTTTAAAGTAACCACCGCTTTTTTGTATTTAGCCGCACGGCCAGATACCATACCTGCTTTGGTGTTACGGGACTTTATTTTACCTACAACTACCATGGTATTGATAGCTACGATATTTACGCCATACATTTTCTCAATGGCACTTTTGATCTCCAGCTTATTTGCTTTGGGATCAGCTTTAAAAGTAAAGCGATTTAACTTCTCAGTTAATAATGACGCCTTTTCTGACAAGATCGGTTTCTTTAAAATTTCCATCTTACTTGGCAAATGCCTCCTCCAAAGTTTTAACAGTTTCTGTAGTCAGCAATAGAGTACCTGCATTTAATACATCATATGTATTTAACTGCGCAGCGGTAACGACTTTTGCTTTCTTAATGTTTCTGCTTGATAAGTAAATATTATTATTTGCAGTCGGTAAAACTAATAGGGTTTTCGAATCAGTTAAATTTAGATCTGCTACAAACTTGATGTAGTTCTGAGTTTTGATGGAATCAAAACTGAAATCTTCTAAAACAACAATATTTTTGTCCTGTGCTTTATAGGTCAATGCTGATTTACGAGCCAATGATTTAAGCTTTTTATTAAGCTTAAAACTATAATCACGGGGTTGTGGACCAAATACTCTACCACCACCGTTAAATAACGGAGATTTAATAGATCCGGCCCGAGCTCCACCTGTTCCTTTTTGCTTGTATAATTTGCGGGTAGAACCAGCAATTTCATTGCGTTGTTTAGACTTGTGCGTTCCTTGGCGCTGGTTAGCTAAGTATTGCTTAACATCTAAGTAGATTGCGTGGTCATTCGGCTTTACTGCGAATATCCCATCAGGAAGTTGCACCTTGGCACCTGTTTCTTTGCCTGATATATTAATTACGTTTACTTCCATCTCCTTATTTATCAACAATTACGTAAGATCCCTTAGCTCCCGGAATAGAACCGCTAACTACTAACAAATTTTGTTCTGGATATACTTTTAAAACTTCAAGGTTTTGAATCTTAACACGATCTCCACCCATGCGGCCTGCCATACGCATTCCTTTGAATACACGCGAAGGCCATGAAGACGCACCCAATGAACCTGGCGCACGTAGACGATTATGCTGTCCGTGGGTTTGCCCACCTACACCGCCAAAGCCATGACGTTTTACCACACCCTGGAAACCTTTACCTTTTGAAGTACCAACTACATCAACAAAATCCCCGGCGACAAAAATGTCAACGGTCACGGTATCTCCCAAACTTTTTTCATCAACAAACGTCTTAAATTCGACAATCTTGCGTTTAGGAGTCGTATTTGCTTTCGCGAAATGCCCTTTTAAAGGTCCGGATGTATTTTTTTCTTTCTTTTCATCGAAAGCTAACTGAACAGCTGCATAGCCGTCCTGATCAACGGTGCGTAATTGCGTTACAACACAAGGTCCAGCTTCGATCACCGTACAGGGAATGTTTTTCCCGTCAGCACCGAAAATGCTGGTCATTCCTACTTTTTTTCCAATAATTCCTGACATTTTCTATTTCTTCTTTTGTGCCCATCGAAGCAGTAGGGCTTCGTTCAAGGCATTTATAATCCCCTTTAAGGGAGGGCAAAGATAGAAAAGTCTGATTAATTATCAAATACTTAGTGAGTTATTTTGAAATAATACAAAATTAATTTCCGTAAAATTATTTAACTCAGCATATAATTCAGTGGTGAATCCTTAACACACAATAAGTAAATTATTAAATTGTCAGTGTTAAAGTTTTGAAGAACTTATCATTAAAGTCTTGATTTAATAACAGAATGCATAAAATCTTAAATAACTGAACTTGCAAATACTAATTTTTATAAGTTTGGGTTATGTGTTATAAATGATTTTTATGAAATTAAAATTTACGCTTATTCTATTGTTACTAGTAACTGTTAAGAGTCAGTTCTCTGTTTTGGCTCAAGACAATACCAAATTGATTAATAAGAACCTTTCCAGTCAGTATTCTGAACTTATTTTAAAATCAAAAAACAATGATCAGGGTTTTAAAATAATCAATCCAGAAAGGTTATCTACTTTTCAAAACAATCTTGCAGATACAATTAAATCTAAAAACTCTAAAATTTTTGAAATTCAAGGTAGGATAAATGAGCAGATCAAAACAATAAAATTGCTTAAATCAGAACTAGATTCTGAAAAACAGAATGTTAGTCAGTCAAAATCACTAATAAACGAAATTAGTCTTTTAGGCATCAGCATTAATAAATCAACTTATACTTGGATTATGTGGGGCTTAGTTATGGGATTAGGTGCGGCTCTTATATTTGTTGTATTTCAATCTTCAAGCGCACGCAAAGAGGCAAAGTACCGTACCAAATTATTTCATGATCTGTTTGAAGAATTTCAAACTTTTAAAACAAAATCTAATGAAAAGGAAAAAAAACTTGCAAGAGAACTGCAAACCGAACGAAACCGAGTAGAAGAATTGCTTAAAAAATAACTGTTCCTAGTTTTTACTCTATTTGAAGGCGACGGATTAATTCTGCACTTTTTTCCCTGCCGTGGACCAAACGATCCGCAAAAAACATTTTGGTTTCATCAAAATGTTTCTTGTATCCTTCTTGGTCTCCGTAAAAAATTATTGAAGACCATTCAAGAACTGCCGAGTGAAATTCCAAATCATCATTGCGAATGGTTTTATCAAATAGCGCCGTTTGTATAGACTCTTCAAGGAGATCCTCATTCTTAAAAAGGTATTCGGCGATTCCAAGCCGAAGCCGGAAGGGCGGAGTCTGGCAAATAAGATTATCGTAGGGATTTACCTCTAAATGAAACCATGCATCAACCATGCTTAATAAACTTAAATGGGAATTGGGTTTAAAATTTTGATGATGATCTGAAAGAGAAAATTCTTTCATAATCTTGTCATCAAGCATTAAAGGCTTTCGGCTCTCATGAAATACAAAATCACGGGCTTGATAAAGTCTTTCCCTAAACTCCAGTTCTTCTTCTTTAATCATTAGCTTAAAAAGAGAAGACACTGATTGAGCATAACTCTTAACATGCTGGCGTGCGTATGGATTTAATATGGCTAATCCACTATAAATGTGAGATTTGTAACTGAATATCCTAAGCGTAGTTAAAATTTTAACGTTATCAATCCCACCTAAATAAGACCCGTTTTCCCAGGGAAAAAAACCTGCGCTTTTCCATGCGGATCCCATGCTCTCAAATCCAACATGGGTAACAGCCTGGGTATCGGCTACAATTTTATCGTGTTCATGATAATCAGGTATTTCTACCATATCTGATCCTAATAAAGAAAGCACATCTGTCATCCGTTGATACGCCTCTTTGGTAGTTCTATGCGGGATTACCACCAGTTTTTGCCCTTTTGGATCAAACGCAGGGCCATGCAATGAATGACATGTAATAATATTTACATCCTTGGGAAGATACTTTTCAAAGGCTTCAATTTCCGGGTGCTTTACGGATGTCTGCCCGGCTACAATAGCTCCGTATTTAGTTGATGGACCATAAAGCTGAACCACGTTGGTAATTTTATCCGATTCAACAGAATAAAAAATGATGTCACATCTGCGGGACACCTCCTTGCCATCAAATAAAACTTCAATTCCCAAAGGTTCGAGCTCTTCCTTTAGTTTTTCACGATGCTGGGGCATATCACACCCGAAAACCCTGTAACCGGCTCTAGAAAAAGCTTTTGCGTAAACAATCCCCATATCACCAAGACCTATAACTCCAATTTCCATCTTTAAAGTATTTATTTGGTGCAGTTAAACATAAGGGACAAATTGAAGTACGTTGAAAATAGAATAACCTTCTCTTAAACTTGAAAAGGCCGTCATAAATAGATATGACGGCCTCTTCTGTGTTGTTATATCAAAAGCTATACTTTTATTTCTACTTCAACCCCACTTGGTAATTCAAGCTTCATTAATGCATCGACAGTTTTAGAATTAGAACTGTAAATATCTAACAGGCGTTTATAAGCGCATAACTGAAATTGCTCACGTGCTTTTTTGTTTACATGCGGAGAACGTAAAACAGTGTAAATTCTCTTTTCTGTAGGCAATGGAATAGGTCCGCTAACTACCGCACCCGTAGGCTTAACAGTTTTTACGATTTTTTCGGCAGATTTATCTACTAAGTTGTAATCGTACGATTTTAATTTGATTCTGATACGTTGGCTCATTTTTTTGTTTAGTTTATGGATATCGTTAGAGCTATTTATAACGAAAACCTGATTATTTATTTGATTTCGAGGCAAAAAACAAGGGTCATGAAGAATCAATTATCCTTATTCTTTACTCTCTTATCCTAATTCCAATTAAGCGTTAGCTGCTTTTTTACCTTTAACTTTAGCAATTACTTCTTCCTGAACGCCTTTTGGGGCTTCGGCATAGTGGTCAAACTCCATAGTGGAAGTGGCACGGCCTGAAGTGATGGTACGCAACTGTGTAACATAACCAAACATCTCTGAAAGCGGAACTGTAGCCTTAATAACCTGGGCTCCGGCACGTGAATCCATACCTAAAAGCTGTCCACGCCTTCTGTTCATATCACCAATTACATCACCCATGTTTTCTTCAGGGGTAAGTATTTCAATTTTCATGATCGGCTCCATTAAAACGGGCTTACATTTTGGTAACGCTTCACGGAAAGCAGAACGGGCACAAATTTCAAAAGACAAAGCATCCGAATCGACTGCGTGAAATGATCCGTCAATCAAGCGAACTTTCATGTTTTGCAAAGGATAACCTGCTAAAACACCATTCACCATAGCGGCTGCAAAACCTTTTTCAATTGATGGAATAAATTCACGGGGTATTGAACCTCCGGAAATCTCGTTTACAAACTGCAAACCTGTCTTATCCTCATCATTCGGCGAAATAATTATTTGAATATCAGCAAATTTTCCCCGGCCACCAGTTTGTTTCTTATACGTTTCACGGTGTTGCGTGGTCCCTGTGATCGCTTCTTTGTACGAAACTTGCGGCGCACCCTGGTTTACCTCCACTTTAAACTCACGTTTCAAACGATCCATTAAAATATCCAAATGTAATTCGCCCATTCCAGAAATAACGGTCTGACCTGTTTCATCATCCGTCTTCACATGGAAAGTAGGATCTTCTTCGGCCAATTTGCCTAAGGCCATACCCAGTTTATCCACATCGGCCTGAGTTTTTGGTTCTATCGCTAAACCAATAACCGGATCAGGAAAATTCATGGATTCCAATACAATCGGATGCTTTTCATCGCACAGTGTATCACCCGTTTTGATATCTTTAAATCCAACAACCGCAGCAATATCACCGGCTCCAACATTTGGAATCGGGTTTTGCTTGTTCGCGTGCATTTGAAAAATCCTGGAAATACGTTCCTTGTTTCCAGATCTCATGTTATAAATATAAGACCCCGCTTCCAGATTACCGGAGTAAACCCGGATAAAACACAAACGGCCAACAAATGGATCGGTTGCTATTTTAAAAGCCAAAGCTGCAAACGGCTCTTTTTCAGATGGCTGACGTACAATTTCAGCGCCTGTATCCGGATGAGTTCCAACAATGCCTTCCACATCCATTGGCGAGGGAAGCAATTCCATCACATAATCAAGCATGGTTTGAACACCCTTATTTTTAAAAGATGAGCCGCAAACCATAGGAACAATTTTCGCATCTAATACAGCCTGGCGCAAAGCGTCTAAAACTTCACGTTCAGTGATTGTTTCAGGAGCATCGAAAAATTTCTCCATCAAGCCTTCGTCGTATTCAGCAACAGATTCCAGAAGTTTTTCCCTCCACTCTGTAGCTTCCTCAACCATATCTTCCGGAATAGGAATTTCTGTAAAAGTCATTCCTTTATCATGCTCGTTCCAAACAATACCACGAAAGTTTATCAGGTCAATTACTCCTTTAAAGTTTTCTTCGGCACCAATAGGTAACTGCAATGGAACAGCATTAGATCCAAGCATGTCTTTAACCTGCTTAACAACTTTTAAAAAGTCGGCTCCAGAACGGTCCATCTTATTAACGAAACCAATACGGGCAACATTGTAGTTATTAGCCAGACGCCAGTTGGTTTCAGACTGAGGCTCTACACCATCAACAGCAGAAAATAAAAAAACCAGCCCATCTAAAACACGTAACGAACGGTTTACTTCAACCGTAAAATCTACGTGCCCCGGCGTATCAATAATATTGATGTGATAAACTTGATTTCTGTATTTCCAATCAACGGTGGTAGCCGCAGAAGTAATGGTGATGCCACGTTCCTGCTCCTGTGCCATCCAATCCATAGTAGCCGCACCTTCATGCACTTCGCCAATTTTATGGCTCACTCCAGAGTAGTATAGAATACGCTCTGTTGTTGTGGTTTTACCCGCATCAATATGAGCAGCGATTCCAATATTTCTGGTATATTTTAAGTCTCTTGACATTATATTATTTGATTTTTCCGATTCTTGAAGATGTTACATTAATTTTTAATCGGTGTAATCATTTCAATAATCTATGTAATCTTCCTTAAATCCAATTAAAACCGGAAGTGTGAAAACGCTTTATTCGCTTCGGCCATTTTGTGTGTATCTTCCTTCTTCTTCACCGCGGCACCCTCACCTTTAGAAGCAGAAATAATTTCACCTGCCAATTTCTCCATCATGGTTTTTTCTCCGCGACGGCGTGAATAACTAATCAGCCATTTCATTCCCAAAGCTATTTTACGCTCCGGACGTACTTCAGTAGGGACCTGGAAGTTGGCACCACCCACACGACGGGATTTAACCTCAACAGCAGGCATTACATTATTTAAGGCTTTTTTCCAAGCCTCTAGTCCATTTTCACTGGTTTTTTTCTCAACCAGTTCAACCGCGTCATAAAAAATAGAATATGCAATTGACTTCTTACCATCGTACATCATATTATTTACAAACCGGGTTACCATTATATCGTTAAACTTCGGATCTGGCAGTAAGATTCTCTTTTTTGGTTTTGACTTTCTCATTTTGCTTTCCTCCGTTTATTTCTTTTTACCTTTTGCTGCGCCTTTAGCAGGAGCTGCAACCTGACCTGGTTTTGGTTTCTTAGTTCCGTATTTAGAACGACGCTGATTACGACCGGCAACGCCTGAAGTATCCAGTGCACCACGGATGATGTGATAACGCACGCCTGGCAAATCTTTCACACGACCGCCACGGATTAATACAATAGAGTGTTCCTGCAAGTTGTGGCCTTCACCCGGGATGTAAGCATTCACTTCTTTTCCGTTTGTTAAGCGCACACGTGCAACTTTACGCATGGCTGAGTTTGGTTTTTTAGGGGTAGTGGTATACACACGGGTGCAAACTCCTCTTCGCTGTGGACAACTGTCCAACGCTGGCGACTTACTCTTGTCAACCAGAGCTACTCTACCTTTTCTAACTAATTGTTGGATAGTAGGCATTTTTTCCTTTTAATGAATTGATATTCTCCTTTAATTTAAGGAATGCAAAAGTAGAATTTAATTTGTGATAATCAAGAGATTGGGTGAGAATTTATTTGGTGAGGAATATGAAGTTGCCAGTGTAGAGTCACCAGTTGAGGGCATTAAGATAGGTGGTTTAAATGGTATAGATTGGAATGAAGCAGATAACTTAGTACCAGATAACTCGCCGCTGATACCTGATTGCTGATAACGAATAGCTTTATGAAAAACAAGTAAAATAGCTTTGTGTTATGGTAGCCACGCTAATGCTTCAAGTTTTAAGGGAATGGTTGTTAATTATGAAAGTAGTTGCAACTTGAAGGCTTTCCGCGTATATCTGGTTTAGGAGGATGATGCTATCAAATTGGGAAATAAATTAGTATTTATTAGGATCATGATATAAAAGTCTGTCCATGCAAATCAAACTAAATTTTTTTTCTAATATCTTGGCAAAACCAAAACCTTTACAATTGAATATAAAAGGTTTTGTCAAAAAATTTCTCAATTATAAAATGCCCTTTCAATTTACAGGACAAAAAAATATATTATTGTTTCTAATGAAAGCAAATACAAGAAATCGGTATTTTTCAACTAACAAATGTCAATCTTATTCTTTAAGCCTAAACTAACGCTGCCGCATTAGTTAACGTTTCCCATGGGGATTGCAATAAATTTAATTTCTATTCAGATAAATATCTCTGATGATTATCCGGAAGCAGACCCATCAATGATAATTTTAAAGTCTTCAGAGTTTTTTAAAATCATCATAAAAAATTCTGCCATGATAGCAAACCCACAGAACTAAAAATATTTAAAACTTATTTTTCTGCAATCAAATTCCTGAATAATCCGTTGGCCGCAAAAACGTAATATCAATGTGCGAAACATTATTTTGATATTTTTCCATCGTGGAAAGCTTTTTCCATTCCGGATCATTTCCGAAAGTTTTCCAATGTTCTTCTCTTGAGGTCATATCTTCAAAAGTGGTCATGTACATTAAATTCGGCATTTGACCCCCGGCGATAACGCTTGCGTAAAAAACGGCATTGAACCCAAGGCGTTCAAATAATTTTACTTCACCACCTTCATTAAACATCCGTACTTTATTATCATAAATCTCTTCAGAATAGCCTTCATAACTGCGTAACTCGTATACTCTTTCTTTAGAGGAATTTTTTAACGCAGGCACTTTTAAATGAGTCATTTCCGGAAAAGCCTGCAACAGTATAGACTCTAATCGCTTGTATGCGGGTTTGTTATATGTTACTCCCAAATACGGCGCACCTGCCTTTTTATAAAGAGCATCCCTTTCGAGTTGTTTCGGGAGGTCGATAAATTCATTTAATGATTTAAAAGGGATTAGAACATATATCCGCTGGTCTTTTAATGTATCGTTTCCGATAGGCTTGAAAACCCCGACGTTTTTAAAACCCCGTCTGCCAAGTGCGGGCAAATAAGCATCTTTCAAGTAACCGTCTATCAAATTCTCCTGGTCTTTCCCTTGAATGTGATAGACTTTTATTTCGTAAAACGATCTGGCTTTAGTTTGACTCATCCCTTTTTTAGAGAATGCCGATAACAAAATCAAAGCGATCAAAATGTTAAATTTAAATTTCATAGAGTTATTTTTAAGATGATAATATTACGGTTTTAAACGCATATCGCAGGATTTTGTCTTAAAATAATAACGGCATTAAAAAGAAGCTTTCCTTTTAACAAGTTCCATTTTTATTCGCCGGTCTTACAGAAACCATGTATAAGTCACGACTATGTGAAGTCCGAAGCTAATCCATGGACTAATCAGAGACTTTAATTGCTAAAGGCAGTTAGGCAGCTTTTAAAAAATGCAATTAGGAAAATTAACGAACTATCTGGTTCTTCTTAAAGAAAACGAATAACGATTAGAAAATAACACGGCGTAATTATGGATTCTTGAGTAAAATGGCATCACGCATGTATACCCGTTAATTTTAAGATCATGAAAAAAAGCATTTTTACGTTAATTTTTGCAGTTATATTTTCATCCCTGGCTTTTTCAAATGAGAGCAGATCGCAGATAAATACCTCTTCCGCTGAAACTAATTTCGCAAATTCTATCAACCGTACTTCTTCGAATGATCGCCAAAAGAAAAGGAAACTTAAGAAAAGAATTCGTCAGGCAGGGAATATCTTTCGCCTGGTTAAAACCAGCAAACAGGATAAAAAGAAATCACGAAAAGTGCAAAGGAAGATCCGCAAGATTGTTAATATTTGGTAGCCGAAGTTGAGGCCCGGTAAAAACGGGCCTATTAATCACACTATTTATTATAGCGTGTCATCGCCAACTCCGCTCCGGCAGAAATGAAACTGTAAATCATTTCTACAGAGCGGTCAAGCAAAGCAGGCAGCTCGGGTTGTTCATCATCATCAAAACCACTTAACACATAGTCTACCTGTCGTCCTTTTGCAAAATTATCACTGATGCCAAACCGTAGCCGGCAATAATCTATCCCACCTAGAACACCTTCTATACTTTTTAAACCGTTATGGCCTGCGGCACTTCCCTTAGGTTTGATGCGGAGAGTACCAAATGGCAAGGCTAAATCATCAACAATTACAAGGAGATTTTTAATTGGAATTTTAAGTTCCTGCATCCAGAAATTAACTGCTTTACCACTTAAATTCATGTACGTTGTTGGCTTAATCAAATATATTTTATGGCCTTTGTGGGATAACTCTGAATAGTATGCCAATCTTAAATTAGTAAATGAAGAACCGGCCTTTTTGGCCATTTCATCGGCAATCATAAATCCAATGTTGTGTCTGGTATCGGCATATTCCGGTCCGATGTTTCCTAAACCAACTAACAGGTAATTCATAAAACAGAAGGATTAAAAACCAAGATTAAGAATTATAGACAAAGGATAAAAGTAAATCTGTGAATGAACAAAAAAGCAGTACAGATAATCCTGTACTGCCTTCTCAGTATGCTTTTATAAATCAGCGTTACCTTAATTTATTATTTCACTTTAGCTTCGGTTTCAGCCTGTTTCAAAGCACGGGACATGGTAACCGAAACAATGGTATCATCCGGGTTATTTATGATTTTGAAATTGGTAAACTTCAATTCATCAACACCAACTGATTTACCAACTTCTAGTGCATCAATATTTACTTCGACAAACTGCGGCATATCTTTTGGAAAAGATTTAACCCGGAGTTTGCGTAATTTCTGAATTAATTTACCACCTGTTTTAACGCCCGGGGAAGTACCGGTTAGCTTTACAGGAATTTCCATGATAACCGGTTTTTGGTCGTTTAGCTCCAAAAAATCCACGTGTAACGGTAAATCTGTTAGGGGATGAAAGGTTACATCCTGTATGATTGCCTTCGTGATAACACCGGCAACATTAATGTCAACGAATTGAACGTCTGGCGTTACCACCAAACCTTTCAAATCACTTGCAGATACCGAAAAGTGGGTTTGATTTTTTCCACCATACAGAACCGCGGGCACTAAGCCTTTGTAACGCAGCTCCTTCGCGTCTCTTTTCCCTACGTTCTCTCTTGGAGAACCGCTAATAGCAATTGATTTCATTATATAGTTATTTAGTTGTTAATGATTAGGATCTTCAACTTAATTGATCCTTATTATTCTTAATTTTTTTAATCTACCTTAAACAATTCGCTTATCGATCCGTGTTCATTCACATTGGCGATAGCCCTGGCAAATAAGTCGGCGGTAGAAAGCACTTTAATCTTCTTGCTTTCCCGTTTTAGCGGAATTGTATCCGTTACAATAAGTTCGGATAAGGCCGAGTTCTCTATAGTTTCATAAGCCTCACCTGATAAAACCGGATGTGTACAAACCGCTCTCACACTATTGGCTCCGTTTTCCATAATTAAGCTGGCGGCTTTGGCAAGTGTGCCGGCAGTATCGCAAATATCATCTATCAGCACAATATCCTGGCCGGTAACATCGCCGATAATGGACATGGATTCAATTTCGTTGGCCCGTTTACGGCGCTTGTCGCAAATAACCACCTCCGCGTTAAAGAACTTAGCAAAAGAACGTGCCCGGTAAGATCCACCCATATCAGGCGAAGCAATTGTGAGATTTGGTAAATTTAGAGCTTTAATATGCGGCACAAAAATAACCGAAGCATCAAGGTGATCCACCGGAATATCAAAAAAGCCTTGAATTTGCGCAGCATGCAAATCCATGGTCATAATGCGGTGAGCACCAGAAGCAGTAATTAAATTAGCTATTAACTTAGCCCCAATTGCTACCCGTGGTTTATCTTTTCTGTCTTGTCTGGCTAAACCAAAATAAGGTACAACTACCGTAATATAATGGGCGGAAGCACGTTTGGCAGCATCGGTCATTAATAAAAGTTCAATCAGGTTGTCATTAGGCTGATTGGTTGACTGGATTAAAAAAATATCGCAGCCCCTTACCGTTTCATTAAAATAAGGCTGAAATTCGCCGTCACTAAACCTTGTAATGGTAAGTTCACCGAGCTCTTTTCCATAAGCTTTCGCAATATTTTCAGCAAGAACAATGGTTCCGCTGCCAGAAAATAATTTTACAGGATTAAATGATAAAGGCATGGTAGGTTAGTAACCGGATAAAAAAATACGGATTGCGTTCGTGCAATCCGCTAATTCTGTTATTGTTGCCCGACCAGGATTCGAACCTAGACAAACTGCACCAAAAACAGTTGTACTACCATTATACTATCGGGCAATTAAGATCAAAAATGTTGATTTTGAAATGGAACGCAAATATAGAACGTTATATGAACACCTCCAAAAGTATTTAAAGTTTTTTAATAACCCTGCTATTGCAGGAAGGATTGCAGGAAAAATACTTTTTGCCAGGCTGATCTTAGGCCATAAGCGGGCAAAAAGCCTGCTATTAGAAGCCCGGCCTTTTGGCATTACCCCAATCTTGAAGTTTTACTCCGGGTTAAATTATGTTAAATGAATATCCTTGCTCGAACATTTTTAAATACAAATTGCTATTTTCGGCAGCGATTTTTTTATAAGCATAGCCAAATATGAATTACCAGAGAATTAACAACATTTTAGGTTGGGTAACCTTCTTCATTGCTGCAACGGTATACACCTTAACGCTTGAACCTACTGCAAGTTTCTGGGATACCGGCGAATTTATTTCCGCCGCATACAAATTACAGGTTGTGCACCAGCCTGGTGCCCCTTTGTTTTTAATGATCGGGAAAATGTTTTCCCTGCTCGCAGGTTCAGATGTTACCCGTGTTGCCTTCTGGATTAATATGAGCTCTGCTCTGGCAAGTGCCGCCACTATCCTTTTTTTGTTTTGGACCATAACAGCTCTCGCAAAGAAAATCCTGTTGCAAACAAACGAAATTGTTAATAATAGCAAAATTTTAACAATCATGGGATCTGGTCTAGTTGGCGCTCTGGCTTTTACATTCTCAGATTCTTTTTGGTTTTCAGCTGTTGAAGCAGAGGTTTACGCTTTATCTTCCTTATGTACAGCTGTAGTTTTTTGGGCGATATTAAAATGGGATGCACACGCGGATGAGCCACATGCTGATAAATGGCTTGTGTTTATTGCATACGTAATGGGTCTTTCTATAGGGGTTCACCTATTAAATTTATTGGCCATACCTGCCATTGCATTAGTTTATTATTTCAGAAGATCAAAAACCCGAACTTCCGGGGGGGCAATTTTAGCATTATTTACAGGAATTGTTATTCTGGCTTTTATTCAATATGGAATTGTTCAGTACCTCATTAAATTTGCCGCTTACTCAGATCTTCTTTTTGTTAATACTTTAGGTTTGGGATTTGGGAGCGGGGTTATGTTCTTTGCTATATTGGTAATTTCATCTTTAACATTCGGCATACTCTATACCATTAATGGAAGTAAACGTAATTTAATAACCGCAGCAATTTCATTCGTTGCCTTAATGACTATTGGTGGTGGGATTTCTGGTTTAATAATGGCTGTTTTATTATTGGCGATCCTTGAATATCTGGTTAAGATACGTGATAAGCGCCGAGTTTTGAACCTTTCACTTATATCCATTGCGTTTATTATTATGGGATACGGTTCTTTTGCTATGATCGTTATCCGGGCAAAAGCAGATACTACCTTAAACAACAGTGATCCAGACAACGCATTTTCATTATTAAGTTACGTTAACCGTGAGCAGTACGGCGATCGTCCGTTGTTGTATGGCCAGTATTTTGACTCAAAACCTATTGACAGCAAAGAGGGTGATGTGATTTACCGTAAAGGCGATCAAAAATATGAGAAAGCCGGCAGAAAGTTTGAACGGATATATGACCGAAATACGCTACTTCCGAGAATGTACAGTGACGATGGGCAACACGTAGCATATTACCGCGACTGGATGGGAATGTCTGAAAATCAGGTGCCTACTTTTTTTGATAATATTGGCTTTCTAATCAGTTATCAAACCAGTTTTATGTATACCCGGTATTTTGCATGGAACTTTATAGGACGCCAAAATGATGAACAAGGACATGGGGATTATATACATGGAAACTGGATAAGCGGAATTAAGTTTATAGATAACATGCTTGTTGGCGGCCAGGATGCGTTGCCACAGGGCAATATGCAAAGCAAAGCATACAACCGTTTTTATTTTTTGCCATTTATACTCGGAATAATCGGTGCATTTTGGCATTTTCGTAAGAATCAAAAAGACGCGGGCATTGTGGGTCTTCTGTTTTTCTTTACCGGATTGGCCATCGTTATATACCTCAATCAAAACCCATTGCAGCCGCGAGAGAGGGATTATGCATACACAGGTTCTTTTTATGCTTTCGCGATTTGGATCGGGCTAGGTGTTGCCGGCATTGCTTCCATGTTGCACAATAAAATCAATGCGAAGGTCGGGGCCGCTGTCGCCACAATTATTGGGTTAATTGCTGCTCCCGTACTTATGGCAAAAGACGGCTGGGATGATCATGACCGTTCAGGAAAATTTACCACGCGTGATTTTGCAGCCAATTATCTTGAATCCTGCGCTAAAAATGCCATTCTTTTTACATATGGAGATAATGATACATACCCGTTGTGGTATGCTCAGGAAGTTGAAAACATCCGGACGGACGTACGGGTGGTAAACCTGAGTTTATTGGGGACTGATTGGTATATCCGGCAAATGAAACAAAAAGTGAACCAAGCCCCTGGCCTGCCCATTTCTATGGATATTTCAAAATTCGTTCAGGGAAAACGGGATGTTTTATATTATGATCCTAATTATTTTCAGATACAGGGGTCAGCAGAATTGAAAGACATTTTCGATGTTTTGGTTTCTGATAACCCGAACGATCAGGCTCCATCAAGATATGAAGAAGGTAAAACCGAAAACTTTCTTCCCACCAAAAACCTAAAAATTACAGTTGACCCAAAGCAGGTATTGGCTACCAATACAGTTCCATTAAATAAGAAAAATCAGATAGCACCGGTTTTAGAATGGACTTACAACAAAAATTATGTTACTAAAACAGAGCTTGCCATTTTGGATATTCTTGCTCATAATCAATGGAAAAGGCCAATTTATTTTGCCATTACCGTTCCGTCTGATAATTACATTGGTTTAGACAAGTACTTATATAATGAAGGTTTTGCTTATCGTCTGCTTCCTTTGCTTAAAGCCGTGGCAGCAGATTCTACCAAACAACAGCCAGAATTAGTAAATACCAACGCGATGTATAGCCACATGATGGATAAATTTAGATGGGGTAATTTAAAAGACGCTTCATACCTTGATCCTGAATCCGTAAGAATGATTGCCGTTGTTATAAATAATTTTAACATCCTGGCAGAAAGTTTATACAAAGAAGGTAGAACCGAAGATGCAAAAAAAGTGCTGAACAGGTGTTTAGATGTTATTCCAGATCGGAATTTTTCTTTAAACTTTACAATTAGAAAGTATTATATGGCTGATCTTCTATACAAGCTTAAGGAAACCCAAAAAGCCAATAAATTGGTTGAGTCGACAGCGGACTACATTTTAGCCCAGCTTAATTATTTGCATGCGATATCAGAAACAAAAGAAAACTTGGGTGCTCAGGAAATACAGTTGGGAATGTCTATACTTAATGAACTTGTTAAAGTGACCGCGGAAAACGGACAGGCCGCTTTAAATAAAAACATTGAAAGCAGATACAAAGCCATTGAATCTAAATTTATTGGGAGCAGATAGAGAAAAAATTAAGGAACAAAGAATACTTATTTTAAATTTTTGTTCCTTAATCCTTTATCATTCTACAACTACACCCATTGCACAGAATTTTTCTATACGATCATTTATAACCTGATCTATATTTTGGGCCTTTAAAATGCCCAAATCCATCGTGATCTGCTCTTTTATCGTAGCGGCCATCTTTACCGGATCGTAATGAGCCCCGCCAAGTGGTTCTTTGATAATGCCGTCAATTAACTTATTTTTTAACATATCATCTGCAGTAAGCTTCAAGCATTCAGCCGCACGCTCTTTAAAATCCCAGCTACGCCATAAGATTGATGAACATGATTCCGGAGATATTACAGAGTACCAGGTATGTTCAAGCATATACACTTTATCGCCGATTCCGATACCAAGGGCACCGCCTGAAGCACCTTCGCCAACAACAAAACAAAGGATGGGAACCCGTAAAACAGACATTTCCAAAAGATTGCGGGCTATGGCTTCACCTTGTCCTCTTTCTTCCGCTTCAAGTCCGGGATAAGCACCCGGAGTATCTATTAGCGTTACAACCGGTTTATTAAATTTTTCAGCAAGCTTCATCAGTCGAAGCGCTTTGCGGTATCCTTCCGGATTGGCCATCCCAAAATTGCGAAACTGGCGCATCTTGGTATTAATCCCTTTTTGATGGCCAATAAACATTACGGTTTGCCCGTTTAGTGTTCCAAAACCACCTACAATCGCTTTATCGTCCCCAACCGTCCGGTCTCCGTGCATTTCAATAAAATCATCACACATCATTTCGATGTAGGCCAGTGTATAAGGCCGCTCAGGGTGCCGGGAGATCTGAACATTTTGCCAGCCTGTAAGATTCGAATAAATCTCTACACGCGTGCTCGTAATTTTAGCTTCAAGTTCCAGAATGGACTCTGACATGTCCATTTTTGTTTTCTCGGAAACTTGTTTAATATTCTCAATCTGAGCCTGCAGATCAGCTATTGGCTTTTCAAAATCGAAAGTGGTATTCATTATTATTTTTAATGGGCCCGCTAAAATAAGATTTTTAACTGATGCAATTAAGGCTTTTGTGTGATATGCCTAAGCTTACCAATTTTTTTTATTTGATCAGGAGTAAGGATTCTCCTTGTTTTGAGGTGGGCTTGTAAATGCGCATTTCTTAATTCGCCTTGATACAAGCCATATTGATTCGTGTAATAGATAAGTGATCCGTCATCAATTTTTCCGCTTAAAAACAGGTCATACAATTTTTTTTCATTTTGAATAATAAACCTACCCATTTCTTTCGCTTTAAAATCCAAAGCTTCCTGAACAAAATTTAATTTCGATTTTTGCGCAGGAGTAATTTTAAGTTGACTTTGCAAACTAAGCACTTTTGAAGGCGACGGGTAATTATTCATTTCAGCTAGTGCTGTCAATCCCATAGGCTCAGCATTCAGATAAGCTTCATACTCAGTTTTACTTAAAAACTTAACCGGAGAACTTAAGTTAGAAATGATTTTTACAGTATCAGAAAAATCAACCATTTTTTCTATTGGTTTCTTTTGGGCAATTAATGTAGCTGTTGATAAAATGAGAAAAGGAAATATCAATATCGATTTCATTGTATTTGTTTTAGTTTAAAGGATCTGTAAAACATCGGCTAGTCTAAACCAAATAAGAACGGTTAATTGTATTGTAGGTTTTAAAGATTTACGCAATAATTTAAAAGACAAAAAACTTATACTTAAAAAGTTTAACCATAATTATTGATAAACGGCAACCTAAATAATTATAACGTTCCAGATATTTACCATTTTAAGATGTTAGAATTATTAAATTTTTTTCAACTTTTAAGCCCCGCATTTGTTAATCCTTTTGTAAATCAAATTTAAAATTAAGATTATGGGCTTCATTAAAAGTTTAGTTATTGGTGCTGCGCTAGTTGCGGGTGTCAATTATATTACTAAAAAAAGACCTGATGGAACATCTTTGGTAGATGATATTAAAGATAAAGCTCCGGAATGGATTAACAAGGCAAAAGATTTTGCGAATCAGAAGAAAGACATGATTAACCAAAATTCCGGTTCAACCTTTCGTAATCCAAATACCATGGATAATTTCTAAAGGTTTTAATTTTTAAAAACAGAAAAGGCTTCGTACATCGAGGCCTTTTTTGGTTTAAA
>JACMND010000091.1 GCA_014378705.1 Pedobacter sp.
AATCAATATAGCTTTAATTATAGAGAAGATTATAACAGGAGATTGTCTTTGGGCGTTAAACTAAGTTTACTAAGCGGTATTACTTATAATAGTTTAAATGTGGAGCAATCATCTTTATTTATCAATCGGGAAACCGATGAATTTGATCTTACTTTAAAAGGGAACTATAAATCAAACATAATTAGTAAAGATTTGAACAGTGGTATCATCAACCCTACTTTTCGTGACCCAGGTGCTTCTATAAGTTTAGGTGGAAGTTACAAGTTTAGAGGTGATTGGTTTTTGATGGGCAATTTAAAAGATATCGGCTTTATTAAATGGAATAAAAAATCATACAACTATAATTTCGACCAGGATATTAACGTCAGTGATGCTGCGAACGGCTCATCAGATGAAATTATCAACGTTGAGCTAGGAAAGATGTTAACCCGGTTTAGTGAAAACGCAAGTTATTCAACCATGATAAATGGTAAGGCGGAGGCCCTTCTGAGTAGAAACTACGGAAATTATAAACCTAACTTTATCATTTCAAAGAATTTATTTTATCCCGGCGGGCATGTGGCTTTGGTGAATAATTATAAAGTCAGGAACTTTGTGTTTACTGCTACACCAGATTATAACCTCGATGGATATTTACAGCTAGGTGCCCAGGCCATGATAAAATCTCCAAACGTAGAACTATTTATAGGAACTGATAACCTGCTTAAAACCGTTCAGGCCTCGCGTAATTTAAATCAAAATATATTTACTTCAACCAAAGGTTTTAGCGCCGCATCTGCTTATTTTGGATTCGCTTTTAAGTTTGGCCCGCCAATGGAGCATTCTACTAACGCTAATTTCATACCGGGGATGAACAAGGATTTACAAGGCGGGGGGTTTTTTAATAGATTGTTTAAAAAGGGTAACTAAAATTAGTCTTGTTTTTTAGGACCAGCAATAAAATCTTTCAGATAAAAAGGCTCAAAATAAGCCATGTTTTCAAAATCCTTATTTTCATATTTTTGAAATGCCAAATCAATCATATGAGCTGCTGAATTTTCAAATTTTAAAAACTGATAATTGCTTTTTTGGGCATACAACAAATTAGTTTTTATTGCACCATCTCCAAAAAAAATCATTTTATGATTAAATATATAGTTATCAAAACTACTGTCATCGAGAATTTTAGCCGACACTTCTTCTACCTGTTTTAGTTCCAAATCAAACACCGCCGTATAAACCTCCATCCGCTTTGCATCAATCATCGGGCAAAGCAGAGAATTTGCACTTAAATTATGGTTAAGTTCCACAACACCCTTAGCCATAGATTCTAAGGTATTAACTGAAATCAAGGGAACATCTAGGGCGAAACAAAGTCCTTTAGCAGTAGAAACGCCAATTCGTAGCCCGGTGTATGATCCCGGTCCTTTACTTACGGCTACAGCGTTAAGTTCAGTATACTTTTTACGACTGGTTTTCATTACTTCATCAATAAACAAGGTAATCTGGCTGGCATGTACATTACGCTCGTTCAATTCTTTTACAGCAAGTAATTTATTTCCGATAGATAAGGCTACAGAACACATGGTGGTAGCGGTTTCAATATGGAGGATTAGCGGATTCTTCATTCTTAAGAGAATTAAGGGACCGGATCGTGGCCGTGGCCGCCCCAGGGATTACAACGGCCAATGCGTTTTAGAGTTAACCACCCACCTTTAAACGGACCGTATTTTTGTATTGCTTCTGCGCCATAAGATGAACAGGTAGGCGTAAACCGGCATGAAGATCCGAGCAGGGGTGAAATAAAATATTGGTAAAACCGGATCAGCATTAAAAAAAGATATGCAACGCCCTGTTTTACCATTTATTTACGAATGATCAGTTAAACAGTTTTGCCTTAACTTAACCAGTACAAGCTTCAATTTTTTGTCAATCACATTGAAAGTGGCAATTTCTTTGCCAATGTAATGAATACCAAGAAGCAATTGGGTAGAATTTTCATTGAGAAAATGATACAGATTTTCCGATTTGTTTAACCGGTAACTTTCACGTATCCGCCGTTTAATCAGGTTTCGGTCTACCGCTCTTTTAAAACGTCGTTTAGATACATTAATAACCACTTGGGCAGGTATCTTAATTGGTAAACTATTCTTTAACCAAACAATGCGTAAAGGGTATAAAAGAAAAGAAGACCCGTTATGAAAAAGCTCTTCAATAAGCTTTTTACTACATAACCGCTCTTCTTTTTTAAAAGTATTCATTTAATTGCTTAAGCTTTAAAATTTGCAGAAAAGATCTGCCTTAGCAAAAAGCAATCAGATTTTATGCTTTGTGACGACGAACATCGGATACCGAAACTCTTTTTCTGCCTTTTGCCCTTCTTGATGCCAATACCCGTCTTCCATTTGCACTGCTCATTCGTTCTCTAAAACCGTGCTTATTTCTTCTTTTTCTTTGGGATGGCTGAAATGTTCTTTTCATGATGATTAAATAACTGCTATAAAAACAAGAGCGCAAATATAAGGTTGATAATTCAAACAATCAAACCAATTACAGATTATATTCCCTAGTATTTTACAAGTATAGAGGTAAAGTAAAGTAAACTTAAATTCATCTAATATTTTAATAGCCCATTTTAAATAAAACCAGGATATTTTGATTTATAAAGCAGTTTCACAGCTATTTAATCCCGATAGTTCCACTTTTGCGTCAATCTCCCGATGAAGGATCGGGGGAAATTTTCGCTCAATTGGGTTTAGTTTATTTAGGCATGAGAACTTTTTGTATTCGCTGTTTTTATTTAACAATAGGATTATCTGATTGGTTCAAATCTACTGCTGATCACTTAAAAAATTAGTTTTTCTTTGTATCTTTTATATTTAAAAACCGTTTAATCATCTCAAACATTAAATTGTAAATTTGCCGCATGTTACGTCAGAATCTTCAGCAGAAACTTCTTCAAAAACTTTCACCACAACAAATCCAGTTTATTAAACTTCTGCAGGTTCCTACCGTGGCATTGGATACACGAATTAAAGAGGAGTTGGAGGAAAACCCGGCGCTTGAAGATCTGAGCCTGGCTAACATGAACGAACCTACCGAAGAATATCCGGACCGTGACCCTGACGATACTTTTAATGCGGAAGAAAAGCAGGAAAGTAACGACGAATTTAATGTAGACGATTATCTTCAGGATGATAACGTGAACGATTACGGTTCTAAATATGAACAAAATGGCGACGATGAGGATGAACGAAAGGAAATTCCGATTGCAATGCAAAGTTCCTTTTTTGAAAGTTTACAAACACAGTTAGACCTTGTTCCGCTGTCTGATAAAGATTTTCAGATCGGTCAGCAAATTATTGGGAGTTTAGATGACGACGGCTACTTACGACGCCCTATTGGTTCGTTGGTTGATGACCTCGCTTTTTCTCAAAACGTTTTCGCTGAAGAAGAAGAAGTTCTCGAGATGCTAAAAGTAATCCAGAGTTTTGATCCGGCAGGAGTTGGCGCACGTGATCTTCAGGAATGCCTTCTGATTCAGCTTCGCAAACGCGACCACCTCCCCACAGTTCAAAAAGCGATTTTAGTGGTAGAAAAATATCTGGAAGAATTTACTAAAAAACATTACGATAAGCTTGAAAAATCCCTTGGTATGGGTTCAGACGTGCTTAAAGAAGTGATAAACGAAATACTTAAGCTCAATCCAAAACCGGGAGATTCTAACGCGGTTACCACCAAACAGCTTCAGGTTATACCAGATTTTCATATCAGCAATAATGACGGCAGGCTGTTGTTAACCTTAAATTCTAAAAACGCACCCGAACTTAGGGTCAGCCGCTCTTACCAGGAAATGTTTGAGCATTATGATAAAACGGCACAAAGGGATAAAAAGCTGAAGGAAGCAGTTCAGTTTGTAAAACAAAAGCTGGATTCTGCCAGGTGGTTTATTGACGCCATAAAACAACGTCAGCAAACGTTACTGAAAACCATGAATGCCATCATGAACTATCAGTATGAATATTTTTTAACGGGTGATGACAGGAATTTACGCCCGATGATCTTAAAAGATATCGCTGATCGTATCGCTATGGATATTTCAACAGTATCAAGGGTTGCCAATTCTAAATATGTACAAACTGAATTCGGCACATTTTTACTTAAATCATTCTTTTCAGAAGCGATACAAATGGACAGCGGAGAAGAAGTTTCTAACAAAGAAGTAAAGAAAATTCTTGAAGAGTGCATTGGTAAAGAAGATAAACGCCGGCCCCTAGCGGATGAAAAGCTGACGGAAATATTAAAAGAAAAAGGGTATAACATTGCACGGCGTACGGTAGCCAAATACCGTGAAGCGATGAATATTCCAGTTGCCCGTTTACGTAAAGAACTCTAATCATTCAATTTTATTAGTTATCCAAAGCTGAAACTAAAGATTGAAACAAATCAAGATCAAGCTTGTGAATCCCTTTTAGATAGTAACTAAAAAGATAATTTAAATTGCATTAGTAGATTTTGCCAGACGGCATTTTGAATCTACCAACATCTTTTTTTCTTTCCACACCCTTCCCCTACCTTTAAAGAATTCGTAATTTTGGAGTCTAATAGTTTATAATGCCGGATTTTTCCCACCTCCACGTACACACACAATTTTCCTTGTTAGACGGCGCAGCCGATATATCACGCTTGTTTAAAAAAGCAAAATCTGACGGCATGAAAGCCATGGCTATTACAGATCATGGAAATATGTTTGGGGCTTTTAAATTTGTTGCCGAAGCTGCAAAACACGATATAAAACCGATTGTGGGCTGCGAATTTTATGTTACAAACGATCGTCATGTTAAGCAATTCAGCAAAGAAAAAAAAGATAAACGCTACCATCAATTATTTTTAGCGAAGAACGCACAAGGGTATAAAAACCTGGTTAAACTGTGTTCTTTGGGGTATATGGAAGGTATGTATAGCAAATGGCCGCGAATAGATAAAGAACTGATTCTGCAATATCATGAAGGCCTGATAGCTACGACTTGTTGTTTAGGGGCTTCTGTTCCGCAGGCAATTTTAAAAGACGGTGAAGATGCCGCAGAGAAAGAATTTAAATTTTGGCTGGATTTGTTTGGCGAAGACTATTACATTGAATTGCAGCGCCACGACCTTCCGGAGCAGCACACAGTAAACAAGTCGTTATTAAAATTTGCCAAAAAGTATAATGTAAACGTGATCTGTTCCAATGATTCGCATTACGTAGATCAGCAGGATGCCAATGCGCATGACATTCTTTTATGTGTAAACACGGGCGACATGCAGAGTACGCCGATCGCTACGGACGAAGAAGGAGGAAAAGGGTATAGATTCGGCTTTCCAAACGACCAGTTCTTTTTTAAAACACAGGCCGAAATGGCTGCTTTATTTCATGATTTACCTGAAGCACTTGATTTTACTAACGAAATAGTTGATAAAGTTGAGCATTTACAGTTAAAACGTGATATCATGCTTCCCAATTTTCCTGTTCCGGAAGAATTTAAAATCCACTCCGGAGCTGAAGCTGAAAACATGAACCAGTGGGAATATCTCAAAGATTTAACTTTTACAGGAGCTAAAAACAGGTACAAAGAATTAAATCCGGAAATAGAAGAACGCATAAATTTTGAACTCTTTACCATCCGCACCATGGGTTTTGCCGGTTACTTCCTTATCGTGGCAGACTTTATCCGTGCCGGAAGGGAAATTGGTGTTTTCATTGGGCCCGGCCGTGGTTCCGCAGCCGGTTCGGTGGTGGCCTATTGTACCGGTATAACCAACATCGATCCGCTAAAATACGGATTACTATTTGAACGTTTTTTAAATCCGGACCGTAAATCCATGCCGGATATTGATACGGATTTTGATGATGCAGGCCGCCAGAAAGTTATAGATTACGTAGTTGATAAATACGGAAAGAATCAGGTGGCTCAGATTATAACCTATGGTTCTATGGCCGCAAAATCAAGTATTAAAGATGTGGCGAGGGTTTTAGACCTGCCCCTGGCGGAATCTAATATGCTGGCTAAACTGGTTCCTGACCGCCCGGGAACAAATCTTGTTCAGGTGATGACCGCTTCACTTGACACGATTAAAAAAGAGTTGAATCCAGAGGACTTTGAGAATGTAAAGAAGCTTCGTAAAATACTTGAAGAGGGAAAAAGCGTTCAGGCCAAAGTACTGAAAGAAGCCCTGGTTCTGGAAGGCTCGGTACGTAATGTTGGCATTCATGCTGCCGGAATCATTATTGCACCTTTTGATCTCACCAATATTATTCCGGTAGCTACTTCCAAAGAATCTAACTTGCTGGTTACTCAGTTTGATGGTCGGGTTATTGAAGACGCAGGTGTAATAAAAATGGATTTTCTTGGCTTAAAAACCCTTACCATTATTAAGGATGCACTTCGATTAATTAATCAGAATCATGGTGTTGAGATTGATATTGACAACATTTCTCTGGATGATCAGAAAACTTTTGATTTGTATCAGCGTGGCGATACGAACGGAACTTTTCAGTTTGAAAGCGATGGGATGCAGATGTATCTGCGGGAGCTAAAACCGGATAAATTTGAAGATCTGATTGCGATGAATGCCTTGTACCGCCCAGGGCCAATGGAGTATATTCCAAAATTTATCTCGCGTAAGCATGGCCGCGAAGTAGTTAGTTACGATCTGCAGGATATGCAGGAATACCTTGAAGAAACTTACGGAATTACAGTTTACCAGGAACAGGTAATGCTTTTATCACAAAAGCTGGCGAACTTTAGTAAGGGCGATGCCGATGTTTTGCGCAAAGCGATGGGCAAAAAACAGATAGACATTTTGAACAAGATGAAGACCCGGTTTATGGATGGTTGCCAAATAAATGGTCACGATCTGAAAGCTGTGGAGAAAATATGGACAGACTGGGAAGCCTTTGCACAATACGCTTTTAATAAATCACACTCCACTTGTTACGCCTTTGTTGCTTATCAAACGGCCTATTTAAAGTCTAATTACCCGGCGGAATATATGGCTGCCGTCTTAAATAATCAAAGCAACATTGAAAAGATTTCCTTCTTTATGGAAGAGTGCAAGCAGATGGGTATCCCGGTTTTAGGCCCTGATATCAACGAGTCTGAACTGAGCTTTATGGTCAATAGAAAAGGTGAGATCCGTTTTGGGATGTCTGGAATGAAAGGTGTTGGCGATAAAGCAGTAGAAAGCATTGTTGCAGAACGGATAGAAAATGGACTATATAAAAGCATCTATGACTTTGCCTGCCGGGCCAATTCCCGCTCAGTAACCAAAAAGGTTTATGAAAACTTGGTTTATGGGGGAGCATTTGATTGTTTTGGTTACCACCGTGCCCAATTTTTTAGCCGGCCGGATGGAAGTTTATATAGTGGAATTGAACGCCTGGTAAAATACAACAACGATTTTCAAAACAGTAAAAATTCCTCACAAGCCTCTTTATTCGGAGGTACGAGTGATGCACAAATTATTGAGCCGCAGATGCCCGAATGCCAGGAATGGGGATTGATTGAAAAGTTAAAGTTTGAAAAAGAAGCAATTGGTATTTATCTTACCGGACACCCGCTTGACAACTACCGTTTTGAAATGGATAATTTTTGTAAGCACAAGGTTAAGCATCTCAGTCTGATAAGCAGAATGAAATCCGCAGAAGCGTTGGAAGAAGATAAAGAAGAATTTGAAAAGATTAAAAATAAAGAATTAACAATAGGCGGGCTTGTTTCCATGTCTGCACATCGTACAACCAAAACGGGCAAGCCATATGGCTCGTTTTTGCTCGAAGATTATAGCGATACATTTGAGGTAATGCTGTTTGGCGAAGATTATGTGAAAATGAAACAGTACTTAACCGATGGTTTTTTTCTGCAAATAAGAGGAATTGTTGGCGAACGGTTTAAACAAAAAGATAATTGGGAATTTAAAGTAAACAGTATGGCCTTGCTTTCAGATCTGCGTGATAAACTCTCAAAATGTTTAACAATTCAATTGTCATTAAACGAAATTTCTTCTAAAATGATCAGCCAAATAAATGATATCATAAACCAGAATAAAATAGAGAATCCGGAAAGAAAATGCCAACTTAAATTTCAGATTTTCGATTATGATGAGGGAACTACCCTTGAAATGCCTTCAAAATCTGTTAAGATAAATCCGAGCAACAATTTTCTCGAAAATATGATAAAGCTTAACGGGGTTAGATATAAACTAAATTAATCCATCAGCTCAACCATTTGATTTTCATAAAGTTAATTAGTGTTAAAGAAAATTTTTACATACAAATTTACTAGATATTGCTATCAGCATTAAATTAATTAGTGTAAATAGTTAGGTGTATGAAATGTTTTTTTATTGTATTTGCCATAGCATCATTCCTGGGATGCTCTCAAATTAAAAGTACGAATTTGGATAACACTGTAGCCGGATTTAAGGTAATCAGAACTGTTGATTCCAGCAGAATATACAAGCCAAATGCTGCGGAAAAAGATTATCTGCGTTACCGTCCCCTTGATATTGATCTCTGGTATCCGGCAATAAAATCTGACACAAACTCCATTGTGTTGATGCGGGATTTATTTGGTCTTTTTGAAAACAGAGCTAACTATTACACAGCTTCAAATGCTGGCAAAGGTCTTTCACAACAAATAGCGAAATATTTTTGCGACTACTTAAAGTGTTCAGACACAACCAAGGTTTTAAATTATAAAACTGAAAGCATTGATAATGCAAAACCAAAAAGCGGCAAATTCCCCCTTATCATATATTTGGCATCTTATAATGGGATGGGGTATGAAAATTTTAAATTATTTGAGGAACTTGCCAAAAAGGGTTTTGTAGTAGCCTCCATAAGTTCAATTGGACGTTATCCCGGAGATATGACGATGAAAAAGGAAGACCTCATGGAACAGGTTAATGATGCCTTATCCACTCTTAAGAAATTAAAACAGTATTCAACCATTGATTTTACAAAAATAGGTTTGGTTGGCTATAGCTGGGGTGGATTATCAGCTTCAGTTGTTGCGGCTAGGCTTCCGGCTGCAGCTTGTATTGTTTCTCTTGATGGATCTGAATTTCATCATTACGGGAAAGAGCAGGAAGAAAATAAAGACTTTGATGAAATAAGATTTAGTCCTGAATTTAAGAACATGCGAATCTCTGTGCCCTATCTTCGATTGGAAAGTTCTCCATTGATAAATACGGTTAAATATGATTCTGTTTATAATTTTGCTGAAAAAATTTTTTCTGAAAAAGAAATAATTAAAATTGATTCCGCTCAGCATGAAGATTTTGGATGCCTTAAGTCTGTTGTTAACGAATCAGGTAAGTGCAAAAATAATATCCATTATAAAACAATCTCAAAACTTACCATCAGCTTTCTGGAAAAATACTTAATGGATAAGGAATAGCATCGTTGTGTTGGAATGAACCCATTTAACCATAAGGGGTTGCCATAGTAATGCAATCAGTTAAATGTCACATTGACACGACCACTTTGTGGCAGGAATATTGAATACTATCTTTGATTACAAATTGAATCTAATTATTATGGCGTTAGAAATAACAGATGCAAACTTCGATGAAGTTGTGCTTAAATCAGATAAACCTGTATTGGTTGACTTTTGGGCAGAATGGTGCGGCCCTTGCCGCATGGTAGGACCGGTAGTAGAAGAATTAGCTAAAGAATATGAAGGCAGAGCGGTTATCGGCAAAGTAAACGTTGATAACAACCCGGAAATTTCCATGAAGTTTGGAATACGGAACATACCAGCCCTTTTGTTTTTTAAAGACGGGGAAATTGTCGACAAGCAGATTGGAGCCGTTCCAAAATCAGTGTTAGCAGATAAATTAAGCAAACAGTTAGCTTAAAGTATTAAATCATTATTAAAAAAAGCTCCGGTTCAAAATTGAACCGGAGCTTTTTTTATGTTCTAATCGTAATTCATTTCGCAGATTGATCTGGTTTTTTAATGACCAAAACTTTAGTTGTATGGTCATGAAAAACTAAAGAAATGAACATGTTTCTGAGACACTCTGATGAGTAAAACAAACCTGATAGAAGCGAAAAGCCCCCGATTTTTTATCGGGGCTTGTAACCGAATAGCAGGACAAAAATAACCGAAAAACGCAGAACACTGCTTTTAAAAATCGAATAACAATACCTTTAAGGCCTGATAACATGAAGTAAATCCATGGATAATGATACAGCCTTAACCAACCCGCTATTTCAATGCTATTTCCAATACCCAATAAAATTGGCTGGAATTGGTTTTTGCAGAAATTGATCGTACATAAAACGCACACTCTCCTGGTTGCTGTGACGGGATTTTTTGCCACCCCAGCCATGACGTTCGCCCGGGTAAATCATGAATTCGAAATGTTTATTCAAGTCCTGTAGTTTGTTAACCAACTGAATGCTATTCTGCATGTGTACGTTATCGTCCATCGTACCGTGAACAATACGTAAAATTCCCTTTAACTTATCAGCATATGTTAATACAGAGGTTACTTTATAACCTTCGGGGTTATTTTGGGGAGTACCCATAAAACGTTCTGTGTAATGCGTATCATACAAAGCCCAGTCAGTCGGCGAATAATTGGCTATACCGTGGGTAAACACATCTGCAGCATAAGTAAGCGCCATCGCGGTGATATAACCCCCAAAACTTCCGCCTGTAATGCCAACCTTAGTTTCATCAACATAACCTTTGGTTTTTAAGAAATTAATGGCATCAACATAATCCTCAATTTCAAATTTACCTAATTGTCTGTAAATATAATTCTGACCTGTTTTACCTAAATGCCCTGCGCTCCGGTTATCAATCGCGACCTGGATTACGCCTTCCTGCGCCCACCAGTAATTTAAACCCAGGGGAGATTTAAAACGATCGTAAACAGTCCCGGCATCCGGGCCACCATAAATAGAAACCCAAACCGGATATTTTTTGGCGGGATCAAAATTTAAGGGCAAAGTTACCGACATAGGTAAAGTCAGACCATCGCGGGTTTTGTAGTTAACTAAATCTGTTTTTGGAAGGGTGTATTGTTTAAAATCCGAGCCTTTGGAATCAGCTAGCATCCGGATTAACTTCCCGTTTCTATCCAGCAACGCTGTTTGTACCGGCGTTTGAAGGTTAGAATAAGTGCTGATAAAATAATCGCCTTTAGGCGAAAGGCTTATGGTATGATCGTAATTGCCGAATGTTAGGCGTTTGGGTTCTCCGCCTTTTAAGCTAACGCGATAAAGATCAGAACGGGTTGTGGCTTCTTTACGGGCGGTAAAAAAAATTTCGCCAATCTTTTCATCAACCATTACAAGTTTTCCTACACGCCAGTTTCCAGCGGTCAGTTGTTTCTTCAACTTGCCATTCAAGTCCATAAAATAAAAGTGCCCATAACCGGTTTTATCACTTTTTAGAATAAAACCCTGGCCGTTATTTAGAAAGTACATATCGTCAAACCAGTCAACCCAGGTTTTTTGCTTTTCTTCATAAATCACTCTTTTTTTTCCGTCAGAAGGATTTACAGAATATATGATCAGGTCATTCTGGTCCCTGTTCATCCATTGCATCCAAAGTGTTTTACTGTCGGCCATCCAGAAAGGGGTTCCAAGATATTGATCATCTTTTTCATTAAAATCCGTCCACACAATACCTTGAGAATTGGTATTCACAATTCCCATTTTAACTTCGGGGTTTTTATCGCCCGCCTTTGGATATCGGGTATTTTCTAAAAATCCATGCTGCCCGCTTGAATTATAGATTGGAAAAACCGGCACCTTCGAGTCGTCAAAACGCATAAAAGCAAGGCGTCTGCTATCCGGGCTCCACCAAAAAGCCTTGTATTGAGTTGACCTTCCCAATATCTCTTCATAATAAACCCATGAAGCCCAGCCGTTGTAAATCACATCCGAACCGTCTGTGGTATACCGAATCTCTTTATTACCTGAAACATCAACCGAATAAAGATCGTTGTTACGGGTAAAGGCCACCTGACTTCCATCAGGTGAGAGTGTCGGATTTTTTTCTTCGGCGCTGTCTTTAGTGAGCTGTGTTTCGTTTCCGGAAGCGTTTTTGTAGAACACATCTTTATTTTTGATGACTACAGTAGCTACATTAACTTGCCCCGGCGTGGATGGAACCGCATTGCCGGTTTTAACGTCAACCGTAAAAGGCGTAGTTTGCTCACCTTTGTACCTGTATTCTATAAAATGGGTATCGTCAGCCCAACCGCGTTGTTGAGCAATTGGGTTTATGATCTCTTTTGGAGGTGTGATAAAAACTTCATTAAAGCTCAACTTTTTTTGTTGGGCGTAAACAGAATTTGATAAGGTTATGATTGAAGCAAGCAGCGCAATCCGGCTAAATTTTATATTCATAAGTCTCTTAATGTAAGCAACGTAATATAATGCCTTTTTGTAGAGGAAGATTACTTATTTCTAGATTGCAGCATTTAAGAACAAAACCTTTACAATTGATTTATCGCTTACTGATTTTATTTGAAGAAATAACTTTTTGCAGCGTACTCTTAAACCTGTCAATCTCTTTACTTCTTTTTTGCTCATGCTTACTACTTATGCCGCTATTTACTCTCTTTCTCCATAAAATAAAACTGCTCCGCTTGAGTTCCTTTCTCATTAATGTGATCACGTCACTCTCTGAAAATCCAAATTGTAATTTTATAGCTTCAAAAGAAGTTCTGTCTTCCCATGCCATTTCAATTATCCTGTCGATATCTTTTTGTTCCATTCAAAAATTTTTTAAAATACAGTCCGTTTCCATTTAACTGTAACTGCTGAACCTTCAGCGATAAGAACCGACTCTGGTTGCTGATTGCTTAGGGGAGCAAAATCGTTCCCATACATTGATTCAAAATCACAAAAAATGGAATAATGGTTTACCTTATTTATGTTCCATCCCGGATGGTTTACTTCGTATTCCTGAGAAAGCGAACCGGTTAATTTAGTGTACCCGTAATAATGTTCGAAAATGAATTCTTCCATACTTCCTGGCAGCAATTTGATATTTTCCATTTCGGCATTTACCTGTATGTGGTTCCACCGTTTATTAATTTTCCATTCATACCTGACGTCTTTTGTAGACTTTGCCAATTTTATCAAATTTTTGGTAGGTATGCTGATGTAGTGTTCTTTATAAAGCTTGTTAGCAAGCCACGCTACCAGCTTATACGGAACGGTTTCATTTATAAAAACTACGCCTCTTTTTATCGTATCTCCATCAACTCTTTTTACGTAAAACCGTAAATTTACTTCTTCAAAAGTTCCTAAAAATGGTATTGCGATATTAAAAATCCTGCTTCGTTTAAACATGAAACCAACCAGGCTCACATAGGCTTTATCATTGTGAAAATCCAATTCAACACCATGCGGTAAATAAGGCATTAATACATCAGGATTAACTACATAATTTGCCATAATTAAGTTTTCCCATTGAGCTGATAAAAAATTTTCGGTCATTTTTACTGGTGAGGTTTAAGCTGATGAAGTTTTAGTTTGTCTCAACAAGTTGTTTGATAAAGTATTGGATTGAAACTCTTGTACAAACCCCTTTACAAAAAACTGTTTTCCTGCCTTCATAATTGTCACGCCAGATTAAAAAACTTTCATTTTTCCAGTCAGATATCATTTCGCATCCGAACATAAACTTCTTTATCTGCTCGGGTTTTAAAAAAGCATTCCTTCCTTTTTGAAAACTTGCTTCAAATACACTTGTATTTTTTATAATTAATTTTTCCTTTGTTGAGGTTTACAATTTAGATACCGTTTACTTTCCAATTATTCATAAATCTAATCTTATTAAAAACAGTTTTTATCAACCTATGGCCGATGCCCTATCTAAGTAATTATAGGAAGTTACTGATTTATGGTAATCAAATTTTTTATGGTAAGACACATACGATATTACAAGTATAACAAGCAAAATTAAAGGTAAGAAAGTTTGGAAATTAGCAATACCATCCACTACGCCATGAGAAGCGCTGGCAAAAATAAAATCAAATGTAAATCCTGCATAAGCCCACTCTTTTACTCTTTTTGGCATTTGTGTTAAAACCAATATCAATGACCCAGCCATTTTAAATATGACAAGCAAATTTCCAAAATAAGCAGGATACCCCAAATGACGGATACCTTCTTTCGCTAATTCTGTTTGAAAAGTAAAAGCAGGCATTACACCTTCAAATAAAAAAATAATTATGGTGCTAACCCAGTAGATAATTATTGTTTTTTTCATTTTGATTGATTTAAAACTGATTTATGATTTATTGGCCTACAAACAAATTTAAAGGTTTAGGATACTATTCATCAGGTGTAAACTAGACTGGCTGAGGGGTAGATTACGACTTTATCGTATCTTACATCTACAAATCTTCTAGAAGTATGATACATATATCTATCCTTGTACCGCATGAAGCCGTGATGGCTTCTATTGTTGACCCAATGACCATATTTACAGGAGTTAACGATTTTCTGGAAGCGGCAGGTAAACCCGCTTTATTCGAGGTGCAGTTAGTAGGTTTAACAGAAAAAATTATACTTAGCAAAGGGCATTTTTCTGTGCATACGGATGTGTTGTTAAACAAAGTTAAAAAAACAGATTTAATTATTATTCCCGCGACAAGCGGAGATTTCAAAACTTCTTTAAAAAAAAACCAGGATTTTGTTTCCTGGATTATAGAACAACATCAAAAGGGGGCTGAAGTGGCCAGTCTTTGTGTTGGTGCGTTCTTACTTGCATCTACAGGCTTGCTAAATGGAAAGGAATGTTCAAGCCATTGGCTTACAGCAAATCAATTCAGGGAAATGTTTCCGGAAGTTAATTTAGTTGATGGTAGAATTATTACTGAGCAACAGGGGCTGTATTCAAGTGGCGGCGCTACCTCTTACTGGAACCTGTTGTTACACCTGGTAGAAAAATATGCAGGTAGGGAAATGGCTATTCTGGCTTCTAAAATATACGCTTTGGAAATTGATCGTAAAAGTCAATTTCCATTTTCCATGTTCAACGGTCAGAAGAAACACGAAGATGAACCCATAAAAAAGGCTCAGGAATTTATTGAATTTAACCTTACCGGTAAAATCCTGGTAGACCAACTGGCTTCAAAATTTGCAATCGGCAGACGTCATTTTGAAAGACGTTTTAAAATTGCAACCAACAATACACCATTAGAATACATCCAAAGAATAAGAATAGAAGCTGCTAAAAAACAATTAGAAACCAGTAGTAAAAATATAAATGAAGTGATGTACGCAGTGGGTTATGCCGACAGCAAAAATTTCAGAACCATATTTAAAAGAATTACAGGAATGTCGCCAATTAATTACAGAAATAAGTATAATAAAGAAGCGGCAATAGCGTAAAATTTTACTTTTATCTTTTTTATAAATTGCTAGCAAAAACGAACATAATCATTTTTCTATGTCATGGGATTTAGATTTATTTAGTTTACTTGTACTATTAGGCGCATGCCAGGGATTGATTTTAAGCTTCATTCTATTCTTTTCAAAAAAAGAAAATTATCCGGGTAAAAACTATCTGGGATTTTTTATTCTTATTCTAACCTATAATGGATTTGAAACTTTAAACTGGAGCTCCGGGCTAAATGGTTCAACATTACTTTTCAATTTATTTCCGTTTGTTCTCATTTTTGGACTTGGCCCGGCTCTGTACTTGTATGTTTATGAACTGACCCACACCAAAGAAAAAATACCAAAGGCTAATTTCTGGCATTTTATACCGGTTTTGTTCAATTATTCTTTCGGGTAGGTTTGTTGACGTACCACGTTTTTCGGATGAGTAATTTAGAATTGTTAAATCTTACACCATCAGACATTGAAATTGGAATTCAGAGCTATCTATGCCAGTAAGCGTTGTTACATTCTGTATATAACAAATTCCTTTTTACAAAAACTATAATTTAAAATTAATGCTTATCCAACTTTCAAGACTTAGAAGATTTGGAAATTCTTTACTTGTTAATTCTACATCTTTCCGGTTAAAATCACTTTTTTCATTCATCCACTTAAACATTTTATATAAACCATTGCCAAGAAATACTCTTGTGATGAGTGCAGGCAATTTTTTATATTCTACTTGTTTGTTTAACACTTTAGAAAATACATTAGCAACTTCCCATGTGCTCAACTGTTCTGATGCCAATGGAATTGTTTTACCTAAATAAGCATCGCTATTTAAAAAAATTTTTGCCGCAGCTTTCCCAATATCCTCCGCTGCTATATATTGCTGCATGGTATCTCTGTTAATGGGTTGTACAAGTCTTCCCTTTAAAATTCCATTTTTTACCTGGGGTATTAAAAAATTCTCATACAATGATGCAGGTCTGATAATAGTAAATGGTAACCCTATTTGCTTAATATGATTTTCTATTTTGAGTTTGCTATTAAAATGGGGAATCCCGGTATTGAGGTTAGCGCCAACTACCGAAGAGTACAAAAAATGCTTTACACCAACCTCTTTCCCATGTGTGGCTAAAGTGATTCCCTGAGTAATTTCTTTATCAACTCCATTTTCAAAAGTTTGAACGCTGAATATTCCATATACATCCTTTAAATGTTCTCTGTAAGAGTCAGCATTATTTAAGTCGCCTTGTATAAGCTCAATATTTAGTTTCTTTAAGTTTAGTGCCTTTGCGGAATTTGTATTTCTTGTAAGCACTTTTACAATGAAACCCTGTTGCGATAGATTTCGCGCAACCGAACCACCCTGAGTGCCGGTTCCTCCTGTTACAAAAATTGTTTTATTATCTGTCATTGCATTTTTCGATTCCTTTGACCGTAAAAAATGAAGTTGCATTGTAGGCAACTAAGATATTGCCACTCGGAGATGATTTACATTTATTCAGTACAAAACATATTAAATGTACTAATCATTTCGATGTTGGTTGCTCAACTATTTTCCAGTAAGAATTCTTTCTTGAGATTTTACCATACTGAAACTCCCACAGATCACAACCTCGTACTTTTAGTTTAACCCCTGAAGTTGTTGTGCCTGTGAGTGTCCACTCCGAAACTCCCTTGTCGCCTGCGGCTGATATCCAATGAACATCTTCACCATAGTGCACATCCGGAATACCTTTAAAGCGACCGGAAAGACCTTCGCGAACCTGGGCTTTTCCGGTAAATCGTTGCCCCCAGGGTTCTGGCCCTCTTGGAAAATCAAAAGAACAATCGTCGGAAAAAAATTCCATAATAGCATCAAGGTCATGACGATTGAAGGCATCAAGTACCTGCTTCATAGTTGCTTCTGTGATGATCATTTCTTGTGATTTAGTTTGACAATTCTGGCGTATGCTGCTTGTTTTTAAATCGAAGTATTTTATCAATGTGCCGCTAAAATCATTTCACTCTCTGGTGCCAGCTTTGATTTTTTTTGCCAGAAAAAAAATATCGTAAATAGTACAATCAATATAACAGGGAAGGTCAGCATCTTCATTAATGCATCATGCCCGGTAGCTAATTCAAGTGCGTTTCCTGTTAGTCCCTCGGAGGTGCTTTTTGCCCTGGCACTATCGATCCAACCGCCAATAATAGGCTGAAAAATTGAAGTGGAAAACATGCCTACCCCACCTACAATGGACATACCCAATGCACTGCTCTTCGGAACTCTGTGTGCTACCGAACCAATCATTACCGGCCAGAAATAACAAATTCCAAGCGCATAAACAACGCCTGCCACATAAACCATGGGGCCGGTAACCGTACTAAACATATAAATGCCCATGGCAGTCAAAATCGCACCTCCAAGCAATACACCAGTCTGACCCAACGTTCCAACAACTGGTCCGGCAAAATACCTGCCTATGGCGGACACCCCGAAGGTTAAGGCCAAAATAAGCAGAGGTTCAGCACCACTGGCAACTAAAATTATACTTACCCATTGGCTTGGACCAAATTCAGAAATAGCCGTAAGCGCCATGGCAATAAACAGGAAGATAAAAACCGGGTTAAGCAGAGCCTTGAAGTTATTAGCAAGAGAGTTTGCTTCCTCCAGTTGTGGTTTTGGAAAAGTTTTCCCAAAAAATAAAACAGCGTAAATTATAGTTGGAACCATGGTCACCCACATTTGTGCCTGCCAGTCAAAACCCATTTTAGTCATGAAGAAAGAAATTAAGGATCCAACAAGTATCCCGCCTGGAAACCACATGTGAAACCGGCCAAGCATTTTTTGCATTTTCACACCAGAATACATGTCTGCAATCATCGGATTACAGGCAGCCTCGGTACATCCATTTCCAATCCCAATGAGCAGTGTGGAGATAAGTAAGGTCGTATATCCTCCTGCAAAAATAGTCATCAAAATTCCAGTGGTATGGCAGATTAAGGCCACAATCATGATATTTTTTGGGCCAAACGTATGATAAACCAGGCCGCCGATAATCATTGAAATAGGAAATCCTAAAAACCACATCGAATTGATAAATCCTAGTTGTTCGGCAGAAAGACCAAACGTCTCACCCAATTGCGGTAGAATGCCTGCCCGGATAGAAAAAGTGAAGGCGGTGGTAATGAGTGCGAAGCAACTTCCGTTAAACAAGGCACTCTTCTTAACGTTCTCGTTCATTAGTTTGGTTTTATAGTGTAAAACAAGGATAGTTAAAATTTGCTTATGTCGGGTTTTAACTGAAAATTTCTATTTTCTTTTCAACCTTTATTATTCACTATTTCATTAATCCAAATTCCCTATTACAATAAATATCATCATTGGTAAGAATTGTATCATCATATTACTCATTGTAGAAAAACATGGATGCTCATTGTTTTTTCCAGGCATTAACTGAATTTATAAAAGCGACATACCTATTATCAAATTTATTGGCAAATAAATTGCCTTGCTTCTTAAACTTTCCCTTTACACCTCATATTAATAAAGAGGTTTCGTCAGTAAATCTTGTCTTTGCCGTTTTCATTATTAGTTGCAATTCTTCGTGTCCATTTTCACCACCTGCCGCACCCGTAATAAATAAGTCAAATTGGCTTGTTGGTAAATATTGATGTAGAAATACACTCCTATTTCGCAGTTTTCAATTCACCAGGGTTACTACACACACATTCAGGTGTACGTATAATTATTGCTTCTGCTTTGTCAATTACGATTATGAAATAAACTATTTTTTGGGCGGGTTATTTGCAGAAAATTCTACGTCAAAATGAGGAAGCTATATTAATTCGTTGAAAATTTATTATTAAAAATTGATTCTCAGCCAGGCTTGCGATTAGTTCAACAACTTTTAAGCTAAAAGAATTTGAACTTACACTTTCTGTGATGGAAAATAATTTTTTTTCTTTCATTATTTTACCATTCGCTATTTAGAATTGTAGGTAACAATACAATGACGCTAAGAAACAAGGCCTGACAATATGATGGTATTGAAGATCACCAGCCAATAGCTGCTGATGAAAGTTACTAAATGCTTATTCGAAAAACTAACTTTCTTAAATCACAAAACTGTTTGTGGAGCACGAAATCCCGCTTATTATTTTTTATACTTTTTTATTAAAGTTTAATTGCCAAATAAAAAATATATGCATTTAATCCCATGTAAAAAAGCGCCGGCAAAGAAACCAAGAGACTATCTTTCAACTTTATCCTTACCATTAAACCAAGCAGCATTAATACGGCAAGTCCGCCAGAGGAAATTAATAAAATAGGTTTAAATAGTAAACCTACTAATAGACCAAAAGCACCCAAAATTTCCAAAACAATTGTAAGGAAACCTAATTTCTCTAATTTAAATCGTTTCATTTCATTTTTCATATGAGGCGATGTAAAATATGAAGTAGCATATGCCAGGAAAGAGAAACTTGAAATTAAAACACAAGTAATGAATAAATTATTCATAGCTAAATTATATTCAACGAAGCTAATGTCAAAAAGAAACATAGAATCAAAAGTACGAATGACGGTAAATGTTTAATGAACGGATTTTTTATTTTGAAATGAAAATATTGAGCAGCTATCATAAGTAAGCCCATTAGAATAGCAGGAATAGTTATAAATAATGGATGCCAAATTCCCACAATTAGTAATGTGGCAAGAGCTATTTTAATTGCGCCTACAAAAGTTCGGGTTAAATTACTTAATCCGAATTGTTTAAATTCTTTGATGATATTATCAATTCGAAAAATCCAAACATATGCAACTGATGCTGCTACAATAATTAGTACTAAATGGATGTAATTTATCATTTTATTTATTTTTTAATTTTATTTGTAATTAACGATTAATGCTGTTCGATGCTAAATCCTTTTGCTTACATTGTTAGGATTTGTTTGTAGTTAATTGTGATTTCATTTGGCCATCATAAAGTATTTTTTTTGTTGTTAATTATGTTTTAAAAATTTGTATCAATCAGACTGTTTCAAATTAGCATGATCGCCGAATCATGACGCCTAACTGACCGGGGGCCAGGCGAAGATGGGAAAACGAATCTCAAATGTTCAATTTAGCATACATGTTTATTAGAATTCCAACTATTTAATTCAGCTTTAAAGTCTCATTGATGCAAAACCCCTGTTAGAGGCCTGTTGTTTTTTTCCGCCCAATAAATTCTGTTACTGAACCGGTGTCATTTAATACGAATTAAAAGGGCTATCGATACCAGACAGCCCTTTTAATTTTGCAAAAAAATGAGGCGGTTATGTTAACTTACTTACGACTATATTTTAAATTGTATTGTAACGCCTCAATCGCATTTGATAAATAAACAAAAGGAGCGTTCCAGTTAATCGCTATTTCGTTTGATGCGAAAGAACAGTCAAGGTCAGCAAATGTAGTCTCCGGTTCTGAAAATTCGTATGGGCACTTGTCCTCCTTTCCTGCATTAGGTCCACCCGACAACAATCCGGGGACGGGTTCTGTAATCCCATCAGCCACGGATGGACGATGGTGAGGATGCATAATCGGCATACTTCCAAAACCTGATAAAAATGAATACCCCGTTGCATTTCTTCCCAGGAGGTAGTCAAGGTTTGTTAAAGCGTAATCAACATACTTTTTTTCTTTGGTGAGCAGGTAAGCGTTTATTAAAACAATACCTTGGTTTGCAGCATTTGAGTTACTTCCCCAATTAAAATCCTGAGGCGTTTGCCCAATTATGGTGTGAAAAGCATTGGTTGAAACATGACTAATATACTGGTCAGCTAACCTGATCAGCCGTTGTTTTGATAACTGCAATTGATTGGTGACAAAAGAAGGTAACTGATCCCGGAACCGTAACAAAGTATAATGTCCCAACATTTCCACATTACCCCAGGTTGGTAACGACAGAGAGTCGTTCATTCGTTTATTATAAACATCGTAATAGCGTTGGTTTTTAGTTGTTACAAAAAGCTCAGCCGCAGCCCACGTCCATTCATCCGAAAAATTTTGGTCACCATAACCGCCCGTTGTTATTTTAGGTTCGTACTTTTTATTTATCGTGTTTTGATCGTATTCCATCGACGGATTTTTCAATGCCCATTGCCACGCTTTTACCGAAGCTTTTAAACAACTGTCGGAGAGACGGGGCAATTGTTTAGAATATTTCTTTAAAATGCGACTTGCCTGCGCCGTAACTGCAGCAAAATCCAGGGTGGCAGCAACACCCTTTTGCACTACATAACGCGGCGCTTTTGTTACGCCGGGCATTACCATTCCATCAAATGATGCATTGGTGCATTTGTTATATACACCGCCATCATTTGGATCCTGCATGGTTAACATCCACCTCAGGTTATAAATAAGCTCATTCAACAAATCAGGAACTTCATCGCTGCCTTCTGGGATGTTTGTTTTAAGTGTATCAAAGTATATTGAAAAATCTTCGTAAGCGGATAGCATCGTTCCCATACTTATACCAGAATTAACCATGTATTTGTTGTAGTCTCCTGCATCGTACCAACCGCCCGGAGTTGAAATAGTACTGCCTGCCGGACGCTCTTTACTTGCTGCCGAAGGGTGAATAAAAACAACATCATCTGGGTGACCGGCAGAACGATGCCATTTGCCGGCGTAACGTACTTCCAAAGGCATAGAAACCCGTTGGTAATAAAATCCTTTCAACCCAGCCACTGCCGCTTCGGCATTTACTTTACTATTTATTTTAAAAACATAACTATGTCCAACACCTGGAATGATCACAACAAAAGTTCCCGGCTTTTGAAAGGGAGAAAAATCAGCAATTTTTGTTGTAGTTGAGGAGTTTGCCGATTTCATTTCTGCAGTAAGCTTACCTGTAAAAAATGTATCGCGGAGGTTTGT
>JACMND010000092.1 GCA_014378705.1 Pedobacter sp.
CCTTCTCGCAAACCTGCCGGGAGACTCTGCATTGATTAATTTAACATAAACTGCTTTTGGAACATCAAAATATTCATA
The DNA here is from genome assembly GCA_014378705.1 of Pedobacter sp. Taxonomy (GTDB): domain Bacteria; phylum Bacteroidota; class Bacteroidia; order Sphingobacteriales; family Sphingobacteriaceae; genus Daejeonella. The sequence goes on from JACMND010000092.1 coordinate 79, forward strand.
ATTACTGCCATCCAAAAAATTAATAGTCAGAACCTGGCCTTTAAATTCAAAGTCCGCGATATTAGTTGTGCTGGTTGTTAAGGTATAATCCGCAAGAGTTTGTTCGCGGGTTTGGGGGGCTATACTTACCAGAAAATGATAGGCTTCAATAATGGTCTTGCTCTTTTCTTCAGCTTCAAGTTTCGCGTCTAAATTATCCGTAAACTTATCCGGATGCCAGTTCTTCATCAAACTACGGTACACGGTTTTCAGTTCCTGTAATTCGGCTGCTTTATCAACGCCCAAAAGCTTTCTGTATTCTACTATTTTTTTCATGAGATGCCTTATTCTTTTTTAAAAAAATAATCGGGCGAAGATACGATTATTTAAACCCTTATAAAACCTTTTTACGGATATCTTATTAATGTATAATCTTAAAAATCATTTCCTTCATCAACTCTCCTGCTTCTGTATTGCCTGCATCTACCCCTTTTGATTTCACGTCCCATTCCCGCAGATAAGAAATTACTTTAAATATTTTCATTTTATCAAAATTGCGACCTGCTAATTCGTAATCCTTAACAAAGTATGGACTAACGCCCAGTTCGCGGGCCAACCCGGATTGCGATTTATCTGTAGCATAATGATATTTTAGAACCTTTGTAAAATACGTGTTCAGGGCACCCAGTACCAATGGCACGGGGTTAGACTTGGGATTAGCGGTGAAATAATTAATAATCTGATTGGCCTTTAATACATCTCTGCGTGCCAGAGCAGCCTGCAGCTCAAATACATTATAATCTTTACTAATGCCAATGTTATCCTGAACCTGCTCCGAAGTAATTTCAGATCCTTTGGGTATATTAAGCATCAATTTATCAAGTTCGTTAGCCACTTTAGACAAGTCGTTACCCAAATATTCCCCTACTATCGCCGCTGCCTTCGAATGGATTTTATAACCCTTTTCCCTGCAATAATCCTCTGCCCAGGCTGGTACTTTATCTAAGTAAATTTCCGCGGATTCGAAAACAATCCCATGTTTGCTTATAGCTTTGTAGGTTTTCTTTCGTTTATCAAACTTGCCATATTTATAGCAGAAAACAAGGACGGTACTTTGTAGCGGATTTTCTAAATAGCTTAAAAGCGGATCTGCGTATTTTTTATCCTCCTCCTCTTTACCCCATTTCATTTCCTGCGCTTCTTTTACAAGCACCAACTGATATTCACTCATCATTGGAAATTGCTTAGCTGAATTTAATACCGACATTACATCCGCGTCTTTACCATAAAATGTCGTTTGATTAAATCCACGTTCCGCATCTGTGAGTACATTTTTTTCCAGATAATCACTAATCTTATCTATGTAATACGATTCTTCGCCATGCAATAGATAGATTGGTTTAAACTTCCTTGATGCTAAATCTGTAACCAGTTGGCTAATGTTCATGAATTCAAAAATAGAAAATAATATTGGTGGGGTGGTTTGGGAGGTGGCTATTGTTTGTGCTAACGTTTGGCAGATTTGTTTTGTGCCCAATTTGATAGCACTTCTTTGTGGCCCGAGGGCTAAGGTAATAAGAGCAGAACAAAACAAGACTACGTTCTACGGACATAGCAATGATTAAATAAGATTTTAGAAATCTCAAAACTAGCCCCATACTGTTTCGTCTGCAATTGGAACAGCCTGATTTTATGACTTAGAATGCTTTATTAAAAAAATGTGGTCTTGTTTATCTTAACCGTTGTCAACTTATAGACTTCCTTCGTCAAGTCTTTTAATCAACCGTTCAGAACGTACGATCTAAATGGCATGAAAAAGTGAGCATAGATCAGATTTTTATTTTTTAATTTGAAGGCCCCACTTCAATTACATGAAAGGTACCCGGTATCATAATGGGCCATCCGCCCGTAGTAGATGGCTTTGTTTTTGCGGCCGGAAGAAACAAATGGTGAGTTGTTTTGTCCAAAGCTATTGTTCTGGCACCTGTTTCGGTTACAATACTTTTCAGAGCTATGAATTTATTAGCACTTAGTTCTTTTACAACTGAAATAGTACCTTCTCCGTTAGAAGCGAAGGCTATTTTTAAGTTTTGGTCAAACACCACCCCATCGGAACTTCCAATTGGGAATTTAGCAATCGTTTTTCCGTTATCAGGGTTCATTATTACCATGGTTTTACTGTCACCACAGCCGATAAATAACCGGTTTGTACTCCGGTCAATATCCAACCCCGAAGGAGCTGTACCACCATTTATTTTATAAGCATGCATCTTCTTAAATTCCTTTGCATCAATCACGAAAAGGGTGCTGGTTTCTTCGCCGTTTACAAATATTTTACCCTTGCCGTCAGAAACCGCTGTTTCTGGTTTGTCACCTAACGGGATGGTAGCTATCACCTTTTCAGTAAGCGGATCGAAAACAGATAAATCGTTGCTGTTGCCATTACAGGTAATAATTTTCTCAGAAAAATCATCATAGAAAATAGCATCCGGGTTTTGCCCCACCGGAACTTCCTTAAGCACTTTCAACGTTTTTAAATCAAATATGGATATACTATTGGCCATTCCGTTACTTGTATAACCCTTACTCAATGCAGTATTTATTACAATTCCATGTACGCCAAGCGTATTTAACACCACTCCAACAGAATCTCCATTACTGGTTGATAGCACATTTACCTGGTTCCCATGAGATACATACATCCGCTTGGCCGCACTATCTATGGTGATGTAGTCCCACAAACCCGAGCTCCCGATCTTGTGGTTTTTCAATACTTTATAACCAGTTTGGCATAAGGCAGCGCTTATGCCAAAAGATAGTATTAAGGTAAATGTGCAGGTCGATTTTTTGATTACGTTCATAGGTTTAAAATTTATACCAAAGATTAATCATGCATTAATTTACTCAATGTAGTGTTTATTTTATAAGAAGTTTATCCCATTTTTGTAAACAGCCCCACTATTGTCAATACTCTTGGAAGCGGCATGTGCTATTTTTTCCCGGAAAGGAGTTAATTAATATCAGGTGAGTTGTCATATAAAGTATTTCCAAAATAAACTTCAATTGCCTTTACCTTATTTCCTTCAAATTTTATCAGTTCAGTATTTCTAAATTTTATCTTTGTTTTTGTTTCACATTCATA
>JACMND010000093.1 GCA_014378705.1 Pedobacter sp.
CTTCCAGACGGTATGACATATATTAACGGTAATGCAATGTTAGCCTCAGCATCTGATGAAGCTGAACATACTTATGAGAGAAATACCGTTCAAAGTTTTAATACCGGAAGTTGGAATGCCATTAATAACCCTGATAATGTTTGGGGTAATTATTACATCGGAATAAGAAAAGCAAATCAGGTAATTGTTTCTTTAGATAAGATTGATTTATCTCAATATAAAAATGATCCATCAGCTTCTGCACAAGAAACATTCAAGGCTTATTCTGCAGAGGTAATAAGATGGGGTTTTGAAGCTCGATTCTTAAGAGCATTTTTTTATTTTGAGTTAATAAAACGTTACGGAGGAGTTCCTCTTTTAACAGAAGCACTGCCATTAGATACCGATTTTTCTTCTATACCACGTAACTCACTTGATGAGTGTATCAAATTTATTGTAAATGAATGCAATGCTTCAGTACCAGAGCTGCCTCCCTACTCATTTTTAGCAAATTATGATGCAAATGATGTAGGTAGAAGGGCTACAAAATATGCAGCATTGGCATTAAAAAGCCGTGTATTATTATATGCAGCTAGTGATTTGTTTAACACGCCGTCATGGGCTGGTGGTTATGCAAAACCAGAATTGATTTCTTTAACCGGAGTTAGTCGTAATACCCGCTGGAAAGCTGCTGCTGATGCAGCAAAAGAAGCCATTGATGCAATGTCGTTGTTATCCTTAAATACTTCATATTCAGCTGTATTTAATAACTTCAACTTACCGGAAATTATTTTATGTAAACGTACCACAGCAAGTAACACTTTTGAGAAAAGCAATGAACCCGTTGGTTTCCCTAGTGGCGGTGGCTTAACAACGCCGTCTCAAAATCAGGTGGACGCTTATGAGATGAAAACTACTGGAAAACCGATTTCAGATCCTACATCCGGATATAACCCTAACAATCCATATGCTAACCGCGACCCTAGACTAGCGTCCAGTATTGTATTAAATAACACCATTTTTGGTACACCATCCAGAGCGGTTCAGCTATATAATGGCGGTTTGGATGCATTACCATTACCTAACGCTAGTAAAACAGGTTATTACATTAGAAAATATATTCAAGAGAGTCTAGATCTTCAAAAGGGGCAAACAGGTGTTCATAGTTGGATTATTTTCAGGTTACCTGAACTTTATTTAAACTATGCAGAAGCTTTAAACGAATCAGATCCTGGAAATGCAAATATTAAAACATACGTAGACAAAGTAAGAATTAGAAGTAGTGTGGCGATGCCGGTATTACCTATTGGTTTATCTCAAAATGAGATGCGTGATAGAATTAGAAATGAAAGGAGAGTGGAGTTTGCTTTTGAAGATCAGCGTTTTTGGGATGTTAGAAGATGGATGCAGGCACCCACTTATTTTGGAAGTCCTTTAAAAGGAATGGATATTACGCAGACAGGCCCAAACCAATTTATTTACGTGGTTAAAGAAGTGGAGAGCAGGGTTTTTCAACCTAAAATGTATTTATACCCTATTCCTCAAAGCGAAATAAATATCGATGGCTCATTAGTACAAAATCCTTTGTGGTAAACCTAAATAACGAAAACAGTAAAGATTTATTGAAATAAATATTAATAAAGATGATAAAGACCTCTAATAATTTAAATAACATGATACTGATAGGTATTCTAGCCATGCTATTAGGTAGTTCTTGTGGCTATAAGGAATATGCAGATGCAGATTATACTGAACAAACTATTTATATGACTACAGCAGCAACTGCAACAAAGGCTCCCTCCTCAAATGGTTTATACGAAATTACTAATGTTGCTATACCCGGACAAGATTTCAGATATGAAGTTGATAAGACTAACAATAAACTGAATATTACTATGGGCGTAGGAAGAGCAGGCGTAACTATTGATGGAGACGTTAATGTAAATGTTGCTTTTAATAGAGATACAATAGCAAAGGTAATTACTTCAGGAAAACTAGCCTCTACAGTTGAAGTGTTACCCATTGCTAATTCAAGTATTCCATCTTCTGTTAAATTATTAGGAGGAACTACTTCAATTACATTTCCATTAGCTATTGATTTACCTTTTTTATTAAACAATCCTAATAAAGCTTATGCTATAGGGGTGTCTATCTCTAGCACTGAAAGAAAAGTTAACACGAGTTTAAATACCACTATTGTTTATATAAACACAAGTTTTTTAATCCCTGTAGCTAATTTCACTTTCGCAAAGGATGCAGTTGATGCTAAAAAAATAAATTTCACCAATACTTCAGGTTATGGGGTGAGTTATAACTGGAATTTTGGAGATGGTTCTGCAGTTTCTACAGAAAAATCACCTATTCATATCTATGCATCAGCTGGAACTTATACAGTTACATTAACAACTGCAGGGGTTACGGGTGATGCTCAAAAATCTTTAAAAACGGCTTCAGTAGTTGTAAATTAAGATAAAATTATTGGTGTTAATGAACGCTAGCTTAAAATAAATCACTTTTAAAGAATTAAAAATGAAAATCAAACTATTAACTATAAATGCAATGCTATTCTGCTTAATAATAGCAAGTTGCCAAAAAATAGATTTTGAAAAACAAAGAGTTGCTGATAAGAATACAAGTACTGCGAATTTCAAAACCTATTACGTGTCTCCATCAGGCGATGATTCGAATACAGGTTTAAGCCAAAATACGCCTTTCAAAACATTTGCCAAAGTTGTAACCGTTACTCAGCCAGGTGATATTGCTTATTTTATGACAGGGAATTATAGCATGTCAAAATATGTAATTATTCCCACAGCAGGACTTCCTGATAAATATATTACTTATGCAGCTCTGCCTGGGGCTAAACCTAAATTTTTTATTGCAGGAGACATATTTAGTGCAATCACTATTAATGTATCCTATATTAAAATTGATGGATTAGAATTTCAAGGAAATAATCAAAATATTGCTTATAGTGATGCATTGGCAGCATACAACGCTGTAAAGGCAGGTGGGGCTGCTAATGGATTTTTTAATACCGGTGCAATTTCTATAGGTGGCCCACGTAATACTTCAAATTTTCCTCATCACGTAGAAATAAGAAACTGTACAGTTCATGATTTTCCGGGTGGAGGCATAGGAGCTATACAAGCTGACTATATCACATTTGAAGGTAACACGGTTTATAATAACGCATGGTATACCATTTATGGAGGCAGTGGCATGAGTATTTTGACCCCCTTTAACAGTGATAATTCAACCGGCTATAAAAACATAATAAGGAATAATACATGTTATGGTAATAAAACTACAATTCCATGGATTCAATTAGATAGATTATCCGATGGTAATGGAATTATCATAGATGTCAATAATCGCACATACGGAGCAACGACAGGTACCGGTTATTATACCGGTAGAACATTAGTTGAAAACAATATCAGTTATAACAATGGTGGTTCAGGTATTCACGCTTTTGATGCCCAACATGTAGATATTATTAATAATACCGCTTTTAGCAATGGGCAAGTAGTAGGCTATGCAGATATCTATGCTTCTTACGCTACTGATGTTAAAATCATGAATAATATCATGTATTCAAGAAATGGGGGAAAGGTAAATGAGATTAATAAATATGGCGGTGCAAATGTGATTTACGCTAATAATGTTTATTTTAATGGAACAGTAAACGTAATGGGTACAAATGATAAAGTGGCAGATCCTAAATTCATCAGCCTTTCTATTGACCCAGCAATTGCAAACTTTCAATTACAATCTTCAAGCCCGGCAGTAAATTCAGGCAGTAGTACATTGTTCTCCGCAAAGGATATTTTAGGGGTTAATCGTCCTAAAGGTGCTGCTCCAGATTGCGGAGCTTATGAATCATTTTAAGGAGAGCCAATTTTGTTACGCTAATAGGTATTAAGAAAAAAATTATGAGAAATTTCGAGAATCGTCGTGAATTTATAAAGAAAACTTCTATAGCTACATCAAGCATACTTTTGGCTCCAACATTATCATCAGCCAATAGCATCTTTTTTGGTTCACCAAATAACAAAGTGGTTCTTGGTTTTATGGGCTTAAATGGTAGGGGAAATTTTTTATCCAATACCTTTTCTTCTTTACCTAATGTAGAAGTGGGTTATTTATGTGATGTTGATTCGAAGGTGTTAGCTAGAGCACAGGACAATATTGAAAAGGCAACCGGAAAAAGACCTCAAGGTTTTACTGATGTCAGAAAAATGCTAGAGAAAAAGGATTTTGATGGAATGGTGATTGCAGCTCCAGATCATTGGCATACACCTGCAGCCATTATGGGTTTACAAGCTGGAAAACACATTTATGTGGAGAAACCATGTAGTCATAATCCAAAGGAAGGAGAATTATTGGTTGCTGCAACTGATAAGTATAAAAAAATGGTGCAAATGGGTAGCCAAAGAAGAACCTTCAACAATGTAAAGCAGATGATTCAGCAAATACATGAAGGAATGATTGGGAAAGTTTACTTTGCCAGAGGTTGGTACACCAATAATAGAGAAACAATAGGGCATGGTAAAATAGTTGCCCCACCATCAAATTTAAATTATGAATTATGGCAAGGGCCAGCACCACGTACCCCTTATAGAGATAATGTGATTCATTACAATTGGCATTGGTTCTGGAATTGGGGAACGGGTGAATCTTTAAACAACGGAACTCATGAGTTAGATGTGATTCGTTGGGGTTTAGGTGTTGATTTTCCAACCGAAGTAGTCTCATCAGGTGGTCGTTTTGCATTTAATGATGACTGGCAAACTCCAGATACACAAACTATCACTTATAAATTCCCAAATAATACGGCTTGTACTTGGGAAGGACGTAGCTGTAATAGTTTCAATTCAGAAGGGTCAGGAAGAGGAGTTGTGTTTTATGGAGATAAAGGAACCATTCTTTATAATGGAGGAAACACATATAAAGTTTACGATTCTTCTAACAAACTCATTTTAGAGGTTAAAGATGATACACCTTATGATGCCAATAATACCGTTAGTCCACTGGCAAAATTAGACGGACAACACATGTTGAATTTTGTAGAAGCCATAAGAGGTAATGAAAAAATAAATGCTCCAATTTTAGAAGGACATAAATCTACATTATTACCTCAATTGGGAAATATTGCTTACAGGGTTGGAAGAACGCTAATCTGCAATAAACTGAATGGACATATTTTAAATGATTCTGAAGCAATGAAGCTTTGGAGCAGAGACTATGAAAAGGGCTGGGAACCAAAAGTTTAATTAGAAAAAAGAAACACAAAATTTTATGAAATTAATTAAGAAGAATCTGGTGATTTTCACCTTAATGGCTATCCTATTTTGCTTTAATTTCCGGGTTAATGCTCAAAACAGCATACTCACTACTCCAGGAACTTTCTCCATAGGGTGCAATTATTGGGCATCGCATGCAGGTACGCACATGTGGAGAGATTGGAAACCAGAAGTGGTAGAGGCAGATTTTAAGCAATTATCAGAAAACGGGATTAAAGTTTTGAGAGTGTTCCCGCTATGGCCAGATTTCCAACCAATACATCAGTTTTACGCAGGTGAAGGGCAACCTAAATATATTGGTTTTACAGATGGGCCATTACCTAACACCAGTGCCGGGCAAAACGGTATGAACGAATTACAGCTTCAACATTTTAAAACATTAACGGAACTGGCATCTAAATATCATTTAAAACTTGTTGTTGGATTGATAACTGGATGGATGAGTGGACAATTATACGTTCCGCCAGCATTAGAAGGTAAAAATATATTAACAGATCCGGAGTCGCTTACTTGGCAACAAAAATTTGTAACCACGTTTGTATCGCGTTTTAAAGATCAGCCATCAATTGTTGCCTGGGATTTTGGAAATGAATGTAATGTGATGCAAAAGGTGGATAACCATTATCAGGCTTATGTGTGGTCATCAGTTATTTCTGGAGCAATTAAAAGTGCAGATCAATCAAGACCTATTATTTCTGGAATGCATAGTTTGCAAGCTGGTGAAGATGATAGCTGGCGTATTAAAGACCAAGGTGCTTTAACAGATTTATTAACTACCCATCCTTATTCTTTGTGGACTCCCTATACCAATCAGGCGGGAATAAATACCATGAGAACCATTTTGCATGGTGCTGCAGAAACAAGACTTTACAGTGATTTAAGCGGAAAACCTTGTTTGGTTGAAGAAACAGGCGTAATGGGGCCTATGACAGGAGGTGAGGATTCTAAAAATGCCTTTGCGAGAACTGCTTTATTCTCAAACTGGGCTCATGAATGTCAGGGCACATTTTGGTGGTGCGCCTATGATCAGTTGAGTTTGCAATATTCACCTTATAATTATTCATCGGTAGAAAATGAATTAGGTTTAATAAAAGAAGACCGTACAGTAAAGCCAGTGTTAAAGGAGTTTAAAAAATTTAGTGCTTTTATAGATCAACTTCCTTTTAAAGCATTGCCAACATTTAAGACAGATGCCGTTTGTATCCTAAGCGAAGGTCAAGAAAACTGGCCGGTAGCTTATTCAAGTTTTATTTTGGCAAAGCAGGCGGGTTTTGATTTCAAATTTCAAAAAGCTAATGAGGAGTTGAAAGATGCGAAATTATATATGCTTCCATCAATTAAAGGAATAGACCCTGTGTTTAAAGGTTTTTGGTTCAAATTATTAGATAAAGTAAAAAATGGAGCCACTTTATATATCTCTATGGATGATGCTTACCTGCCAACATTTACCGATCCTTTAGGGATTGAAATTAATACAAATACGGAGCGTAAAGGAGATTTGAAATTTTCTACAACACCATTAATGGATAGTCAGTTTAATCTACAGATGGTTGCCGAACGTAAATATAGTATAAACCCGAAAAATGTGAATGTTTTAGGGAAAGAAGCTGATGGGAATCCTGCGTTTACAGAATCTACTTATGGCAAAGGGAAAATTTACTTTCTCACTTTTCCTTTAGAAATGGATGCTATAACTAAAATAGGTTCTTTTGATGATGATGCACCTGCATACAGTAATATTTATAAAAAAATTGCTGCTCCAATTATTGAGAATAGAATTATCCAGCAAGAAAATACTTCAATTGGTATTACAGAGCATTATATCAATGAAAATGAAGCGGTGGTAATACTCATTAATTATAATCCAAAAATTGCCGATACAGAATTGAAATTAAAAGCCGGTTGGAAAATTTCTAAAAGTTTGTACGGAGAAGTACCCAATTCTAACAAAATTCAGATGAAAGCCAATGATGCCTTAGTGTTGATTTGTAAAAGGTAAAAGAGACTCAAAGTTTAAATGATTTTAATAAATAAAATAGAGATGAAAAAATTTTTAAGTGTTATCACATTCTTAGTATTCAGCTTTTCGTTGGTTTATGCACAAACTGCAACCAAACAGCCTGTTGATTATGTGGATAATAGGATAGGTGTATTGGATAAGTTTTCGAATTGTGTTATTGGCCCGCAATTGCCTTATGGGTCTATTTCGCCAAGTCCGCAAACGAAAGAAGGAGAGGATGACGGGTATAATCCAAGCGAGCCCATCAGAGGGTTTGGGCAGATACAGCAAAGTGGTACGGGATGGGGGACAAACGGCCAGATTTTTCTATCTCCACAGATAGGATTGGCAACGGGAGAAGACAATCATGATTCTCCAAAATCTAACGAAAAAGCTACGCCTTATGAATATGGAGTAACTTTAGATAGGTATAACATTGATGTGAAGTTTACACCTTCTTACCATTCGGCAATTTATCAGTTCAAATTCCCAAAGTCAGACAATTCAAATATCTTATTAGATATTACGCATAATATCCCGTTAGATATTAGACCCAAGATAAAAGGTTCTTTATTGGCAGGTGAAGTTCATTTTGATGATGAATCCCATCAGAAATTTTCTGGTTATGGTAAATATGTCGGAGGTTTTGGGGGTGGAGCTTATACCATTTATTTCGCTGGTGAGGTAAATAAGAAACCTAAACAAGTGGGTACCTGGATTAATGGAAATGTAAATCTACATGCTACACAACAATCTTTAAAAGAAACTAATGACAGGGTTGGTGCTTTTCTAAATTTTTCTACTCAAGAAAACGAGTCTATCTCTTTAAAAGTCGCTATCTCTTTTAAGAGCATAGAACAAGCTAGGGAATGGCTAAATCAAGAAATTCCAAAATTTGATTACGAAAAAACCAAATTATTAGCTAGAGAAACTTGGAACAATTCCTTAAAAAAGATTGAGGTTGAAGGTGGCGAGGAAAAAGATAAAGCCATTTTTTATACAGCGCTTTACCACCAACAATTGATGCCGAGAAACAGAACAAATGACACTCAGGCTTTTGCAAAGGATGTGCCTATGTGGGATGACCATTTTGCAATTTGGGATACTTGGCGTACGGCTTATCCATTACATAATTTATTGGATCAGGAAATGGTAGCCGGTACAGTTAATTCTTTTATTGCCAGATTTAAAAAATACGGTGTAGTAAGAGATGCTTTTATCAACGGAAACGATATGTATAATGAGCAAGGCGGAAATAATATTGACAATGTAATTGCCGAAGCCTATTTAAAAGGAGTGAAGGGGGTGGATTGGGAAGAAGCCTATAAAGTTTTAAAGTATGATGCCGATCATCAAAGGTTAGGGAGTTATACTTGGAATCAAGATAGCACCCAAAAAGTATATAAAGAATTGGGCTGGATTCCTGCTGGAATCATGAGTTGCTCGATGACTTTGGAGTATGCTTATAATGATTATTGTATCGCACAAGTAGCCAAAGGATTGGGTAAAGTAGACGACTACAAAAAGTACTTTGAAAGAAGCAAACAATGGGTAAATCTTTGGAATAAGAATGCTAAAAGCGATGGTTTTTCAGGATTTATAATGCCTAAAACCCCAAAAGGTGATTTTGTTGAAATTGATTTAAAAGCTTATCCAGGGTCATGGCAAAACTATTTCTACGAAGCCTCTTCTTGGAATTATTCCTTTTTTGCACCTCATCAGTTTAAAGAACTGGTTAAAATGAACGGCGGAAAGGAAGAATTTGTCAAAAAGTTGGAATACGGCTTTAAAAATAAGCTCATTATGTATAGCAACGAACCCGCTTTCTTGGCTGTTCATGAATTTATTTATGCAGATCGCCCAGATTTAACCAGTTACTGGGTTCGTGATTTAATGAGCAAATATTTCACGCTAAAGGGTTACCCAGGAAATGATGATAGCGGGGCAATGAGTTCTTGGTATGTTTTTTCAGCAATGGGCTTTTTTCCTAATGCTGGGCAAGATATTTATTACCTCACAGGACCTTTATTTAAGAGCATCAAAATTAATTTGAGTAATGGCAAACAAGTTTCTATTACTGCGCCAAAGGCATCAGCTAAAAATATTTATATACAGAGCGTTAAAATCAACGGAAAAAGAAATAAGAGCATGATTTTTAATCATCAATTGATAGCAAATGGAGGCACCATAGAATTTGATATGGGACCTGAACCTATCAAAAACTAAATCATTTACAATATGTACACATCAATTTTAAAGAAAAACATTCTATTATTTGTACTAGTAGTATTCATTAAACTATCTTTTGCACAAAATACCCCTTCTTATCTAAATCCAAAATTAGCAACCGAAGAAAGGGTAAGTGATTTGGTTTCCAAACTTACGCTCAATCAGAAAATTAAATTATTGCAATACACAGGTACGGCAATTAAGACCAAGGATTTAGATATTCCGGCATATAATTGGTGGAATGAATGCTTACATGGAGTTGCCCGGGCAGGTAGAGCCACTGTTTTTCCACAGGCTATTGGTTTATCGGCATCATGGAATACTACATTAATAGGAGAAGTAGCCACTTCAATTTCTGATGAAGCAAGGGCTAAATACGATCATTTTACAGCTTTAGATAAAAGAGGAATGTATCAAGGCTTGAACTTCTGGACACCAAATATCAATATTTTTCGCGATCCAAGATGGGGAAGAGGGATGGAAACCTATGGAGAAGATCCTTTTTTAACGGGAACAATGGCCTCTTCATTCATTAGAGGTTTACAAGGCGATAATCCTAATTATTTTAAGACTATTGCCACTGTTAAGCATTTTGCGGTACATAGTGGGCCAGAGCAATCCCGCCATCGTTTTAATGCAGAAGTGAGTGACAGAGACTTTTTTGAAACCTATACACCAGCTTTTAAAACAACTATTCAGGATGCTGGTGTTTATTCTTTAATGTGTGCTTACAATAGTTTCAGAGGCGAACCTTGTTGTGGAAGTTCTTATTTATTGGAAGATATTTTACGGAAAAGGTGGGGATTCAATGGTTTTATTGTAACCGATTGTGGCGCAGTGGATGATTTTTATAAAGCCGGAACCCATGAAATAGTGCATACGCCAGAAGAAGCTTCGGCTTTAGCCATTAAAGCAGGTGTTAGTTTAGAGTGTGGAGATATTTTTAATGCTTTGGATAAAGCCGTAGAAAAGAAATTAGTAACAGAAGCAGAATTGGATGTAGCCATAAAACGTTTATTTACAGCAAGATTCAAATTAGGAATGTTTGATAAAAAGGGAGACAATCCTTTTGATAATATTCCTTATAGCGTAGTGGAAAGCTTCCAGCATCAAGCACTTTCTTTGAAGGCATCTAAAGAAGCTATTGTATTGCTTAAAAACAGCAATGCATTACTTCCCCTAAATAAAAACATTAAAACCGTAGCTGTTATTGGTCCAAACGCTAATGACGATGAAGTAATGTTGGCCAATTATAACGGATTCCCAACTCATACTATTACCCCTTTACAAGGTATAAAAGATAAAATTCCAGGAGCAAAAGTATTGTATGCTAAAGGATCTGCTCATGCTGAAGGCGCACCCTCTTTAGATGTTATTTCATCAAACTATTTCTTTCAGGATGCATCGGCTTTAAAGCCGGGACTTAATGCTAAATATTACAACAATATCAATCATAAAGGAGAGCCCGAAATTATTCGGGTTGATGATCAGATTGATTTTAATTGGATGGATAAATCACCGATTGAAAACCTGAGTGAAGAAGATTTTTCTGCAACATGGTCTGGATATCTTAAAATTCCGGTAAGTGGGAAAATCAATTTCAATATGTTTGGTAGTGAGAATTATGAACTTTTGATTGATGGGAAAAGTCAATTCGCTTTTTCAAGTATTTATAGTCCAGGCTATAAGTCAGTTTACTTGGATTTGAAAAAAGGCGATATCCATAAAATAGACATTAAATATGCCAGTCGTGGGGCAAATGCACAATTGAAGTTTTCATGGGATTTACCATATCAAAACCTAAAAGAAGAGGCTTTAAAAATCGCCAAACAAGCAGATGTAGTCATCATGTGCATGGGGCTTTCTCCAAGATTAGAAGGAGAGGAAATGGACGTTAAACTGGATGGTTTTGACGGTGGCGACAGAACAAAAATTGTTTTGCCTAAAGTGCAACAAGATCTGATTAAAGAAGTGAAGGCTTTAGGGAAACCAGTAGTTTTAGTTTTGTTGAACGGTGGTGCTTTGGGCTTAAAATGGGAGAATGAAAACCTGCCAGCCATTGTAGAGGCTTGGTACGGTGGACAAAAAGGAGGTGAAGCCATTGCCGATGTTCTTTTTGGAGATTATAACCCGTCTGGAAAACTGCCGGTAACCTTTTATGCTTCTGTGGATGATTTGCCAGCGTTTGATGATTATAATATGAAAGGCAGAACCTATAAATATTTTGAAGGAACACCTGTTTATAAATTTGGTTACGGATTAAGTTACACCAAATTTGCTTTCGATAAATTGAATATCAAAAAGAATATAAAAATAAACGAAGCGGTTAATTTAACTGTGGAAGTTGAAAATACTGGAGATAGGGAAGGAGAAGAAGTGGTACAGGTTTACCTGAAAAATTTAGATTCAAAAATTCCAACTCCAATGATAGCTTTAAAAGCATTCCAAAAAATCCATCTGAACAAAGGTGAGAAAAAAACGGTTACTTTTAACCTTAAACCATCTGATTTTTCTGTGATTGAAGATAATGGAGACGCAGTAATTAATCCGGGTAAATTTGAGATTTCTGTAGGTGGTGGACAACCCGGAGACGAGGCATCGGGCGCAGTTGTTAAACAAGTTAAAGTTAAAGGAAAAAGTAAAGGAGTTTAATTAGGGTAAACTTAGTAAATGAGTTAGAGTGTTTTAGAAATGTCGCTAGATTTTTCATGAAATCTGGCAACTTTAAACTTTTCTTATAGAGGTCATTTTTTAAAAATAGTTTCGGAAACTTTAACAAATAAAACTTATTAGCTCTATGAGCCGTTCAAAAGTCAATTATTTAAAATTTGCATTACTTTTAACAACAGTCTTTTTTTCTGTAGAGTTAGTTAATGCACAGTCCGTAAAACATCTTTACATTGCCAATGATGACCATACAGATTATATGTGGACAGGTAATGAAGCCCAATACGATACTGCTTTTGTGAAGATGTTGGATTATTACTTGGACGAGATTGATGCTTCAAAAAATAATCCAGACGATTTCCAAACCCGCTTTAATTGCGATGGCAATTACTGGCTCAAAACCTATCAAAAATATAGAAGCCCTTCTCAGTTTATACGTTTAATAAATGCAATTCGTTCGGGTCATATTAGTGTGCCTTTAAACTCTGTAGTGAGTACTTTTGGTGCGCAACCCGCAGAAGCTGTGATAAGGGGTATGTACTATGCCGGAAACTTAGAACGCAAATACGATTTACGTTTTACATTGGCATCCTCTATAGAAAACAATACTATGCCATTGGGCTTGAGTTCTTTATGGGCTGGTTCTGGAGCCAAGTACACTTGGAGAGGAGTAGGTGGTTATGGCAGTCAGCTTTCTTACGAAAGTAGAGCGCATAGAAATTATTATTTATATAATTACACGGGTTTAGATTCTTCGTCTCTGTTAATGAAATGGTATCCTTTGGGGGATTTTGGCAATTATGCCGAATGTAGGTTAAATACAAAACAGAAAGACACAAGCTCCACCGACCTAGAAAAAATCATCAAAAAATTAGCTGCTTTTTGTGATACTACTTCTGAAAACTCAAAATATCCTTATTCAATAGCAGGTGCGTTTGGATACGGACATGATAATTTAGACACTTATGTTGCCCCTTTATTTATAAAAGCAGCAATGGCTCAAACCAATGAAAGCCAAAAAGTAAGAGTTGCCAATGAAGAAGATTTTTTTAGAGATGTAGCCGCAAAATACCCACAACTTCCATCAGAGTCGCTTAGTTATGGAAACGAATGGGATTTATTATGTGCATCCATGAACGAAACTACTGCCGAGGTAAAAAGAGCTACAGAAAAATTGCGATCAGCGGAAGCCTTGGAGACAGTTGTTTCTCTGAATAATCCAAATTTTGCAGAGAAATTAGAAGATGCCAAAAAGCAGGCTTATGATGCTTTTGGATTGTATTGGGAGCATAATTGGACAGCAGATGGCCCGGTGGGGATTGCTCCACGAGCAAAATGGCAAATCAAACTAAAAAATCAGATTGTTGCTTACACCGATAGTTTGTATGAACTGTCAAAAACCGAGCTGGAAAATCAAATAGCTTCGGAGAATAAAGAAAGATTCTTTGTTTTTAATCCACTGAGTTGGCAAAGAAATGATTTTGCTGATGTTGAACTGCATGAAACTGGGATTTTCAAGATAATAGATACACAAAGCCATCAGGAAGTTCCATACCAAAGTATAGAGAAAAATGGAAAAACTTTTTTGAGAATCGCAGCCACAAATATTCCACCGGTAGGATATAAAGTGTATGATATTGTAAAAGGAAAGGCTGAAAAGTTTAAAAATGAAATAAAAGTCGATGGCTCTACCATTCAAAATGAATATTACAGTTTAACACTCAGCCCTTCGGGTGTAATTACCCATATTTTTGATAAATCTTCGGGTAAGGATCTGGTTTTTAGCAATCAAGGTTCTTTTTTTAACGACGTTGGTGTTAAAGACTTGAACGACGGAGATGCTGTTACATTGGAGAATTATGGTCCGGTTTCTGCCACGCTAAAAGCAGTTTCAAGAAAGCCGGTAGCCCATACAGTAAGGGTTACGTTATTTGCAAACCAAGCCCGCATCGATATTGAAAATTCTATTGACGAAAATTTTAACGATAATAAAACCTGGTCTTTTGATTTCAACGTCCCTTTTTCAACTATTCATCATGAGGAGGTTGGTGCAATTTTAACTGTAAAAAAGGCTAGTGAAGGAGGTGATTATGCGGATGAAAATGCCCGTTATGACTGGCAAACTTTCAACCATTTTGTAGAGGTAAGCAATAACGGTTTTGGGGTCACTTTATCTAATTTGGATTGTAGTTTCTTTAAATTAGGAAATAGCACCAAAGATTTTTTAGATGAAAATTCATCTCAAATTAAAGCTTTGGCAGGTGGAAGAATCGACAGAAAAGTAGAAGATAACGGCGTTTTAGGAGTTCCTGATCAGTTCGGAAATTCAAAATTTAATTACCACTTTGCTTTGTATTCATATCAAAATGCTTTTGATGCTACAAAAAGCATGAAATTTGCGCTAGCGCATCAAAATCCTTTGGCAACTGGCATTATCAAAAAAAATGCAGAAAAAGGTAAAATGCCTTGTCAATTTTCTTTGTTAAAAGTAGAAGATGATAATGTATTGCTTTGGAGTTTAAAGCCTGCAGAAAAGGGGAGAGCAGAGGGGATAATTGCAAGATTCTGGAATGTGAGCAACCAACCTTCATCAAGCAAATTTCAATTTTATCAACCTATTAGAGAAGCTTGGCAAACTTCTCATATAGAAACAAATCAGTTTCAAATTCCTGTTTATTCCGGGCAATTGCAAACGTCATTTCGTAAACAACAGATTAGAACACTCCGAATCAAATTACACCCATAAAAATGAAATTATCTTTTAAAAGAGTAATCAATATCACGATGATGTTTCTCATCATCAGTATCACAACAAAGGCACAAGATAACAATCTGACTAATTTGGAGAAGAATCAAGGCTGGACTTTACTTTTTGATGGTGTAAGTACTGATGCATGGCGAGGAGCATTCCTTAAAACATTTCCTGCAAAAGGTTGGCAAATTAAGGATGGCCTTTTAATAGTAGAACCTTTTGGTGGTGCTGAATCTACAAACGGAGGAGACATTATAACTAAAAAACTTTACGATGATTTTGAGTTGAGTGTTGACTTTAAACTCACAGAAGGAGCAAATAGCGGGCTCAAATATTTTGTAGATCCAAATCAACCTATTCCAACAAATCCACGTTCGGCATTTGGTTTAGAATACCAGATTTTAGACGATGCAATGCACCCTGATGCTAAACTAGGAACAAACGGAAATAGAAAATTAGGTTCATTATATGATTTGATCCCAGCTCCTGTAAATAAGCCAGCAAAATCAATTGGCGAATGGAATACCGCAAAAATCATTTCAAAAGGAACACATGTTGAGCATTGGTTAAACGGCGTGAAACTGATTGAATATGAAAGAGGAGATGACGCTTTCAGAACTTTAGTAGCTTTAAGTAAATACAAGGATATTCCAAACTTTGGTTTAATTACCAGAGGAAGCATTCTTTTACAAGACCATGGGAATAGAGTTTTTTATAAAAACATTAAAATCAGAGAATTAAACCCTAAAAGTATAGGCACAAATCCAGGAGTGGTTTCTTACACTTACCGGAATGATTTTGCAAAAGATGTGCCTGCAACCTTAAATCATATTAAAAGTTTAGGAATTAATACTGTAGAGTTCTCTAATCTTTTTGGAAAAACGGCTCAAGAACTTAGAGATTTATTGGATGAACGTGGCATGGTTTGTACTTCATACGGCGTGAGTTATGGCGATTTAATGAATAAAACTATCGAAGTAGGAAATAATGCCCGCACTTTAGGTGCGTCTTATGTAAGAGTAGCTTGGATTCCGCATGGAGATAAGGGTTTTACAATAGAGGATGCTAAAAAAACGGTGGAAGATTTTAACAAAGCTGGAAAAATTTTAAAAGAGGAGTTTGGACTTACTTTTTGTTACCATAATCATGGCTATGAATTTGCAAAATATGGCGATGGCACCTATTACGATTACCTGATGGCAAACACCAATCCTGAATATGTAAGTTTTGAGTTAGATCTTTTATGGGCTTTCCATCCTGGTGCAAATCCTACAGAATTATTGAGAAAATATGGCTCAAGATATCGTTTAATGCATGCAAAAGATTTGAAAAAAGGAGTAGTGGGAGATTTTTCTGGTGGTACCCCAGTAAATAACGATGTGGCTTTGGGTACTGGGCAAATTAATATCCCTGAGGTGATTAAAGCAGCAAAATCATCAGGTATACAATATTATTTTATTGAAGACGAAAGTGATAATGTAAAAACTCAGGTGCCAATAAGTTTAGCCTTATTAAAAGGATTATTACAAAAATAAAATACAAATAATATGGTGGGTGAAAACTTAAAAAAAGAAAGATTTAAATCAAGAATGATGACTAAAATGAAAAAATATAAATTATCAACATTAACTTTTTTCTGTTTGTTTTTGTGCGTATTTCTACTTTTTTCTTGTAGTTTAAAAATAAAACCTAATGCTAGTTTATCCTATAACAATATTGAGATTTTCACTACAATCAAGGGGGATTCAAAACCTTTTAATAAACAAGCCAATCTTCATTTCATTTCTCAAGCTCAACCATTTGAGCTCACCCCAACCATCATTTTAGATCCTTCAAAAACTTTTCAAACTTTTATTGGTATTGGTGGGGCTATTACTGACGCTTCTGCAGAGGTTTTTGCAAAACTCCCAAAAGAAAAACAAAAGGAATTGATAAGTGCTTATTACGATGCAAATAAAGGCATTGGTTATACCATCGCCAGAACCAACATGAACAGTTGTGATTTTTCGTCGGATATTTATACTTACGTTAAAGAAAATGATGCGGCACTCAGTTCATTTAACATTGCACACGACGAGGAATTTAAAATTCCAATGATTCAGCAAGCACTTTCTGCGACTAATCAAAAACTAAAGCTTTTTTTTAGTCCTTGGTCACCTCCAGCTTGGATGAAAGACAACAATGACATGCTACATGGCGGTAAACTGAAAGCAGAATATATGCAACCTTGGGCAAATTACTATGTGAAATTTATTAAGGAGTATGAAAAGAGAAATATTCCAATTTGGGGTTTAACTGTTCAGAATGAACCATTGGCGAGTCAGAGATGGGAATCCTGTGTGTATACAGCAGAAGAAGAACGTGATTTTATAAAGAATTTTTTAGGTCCAACCTTGAAAAATAATGGACTGAAAGATAAAAAGCTTATTGCTTGGGACCATAACAGAGATCTAATTTACCAAAGGGCAAGCGTGATTTTAAATGATCCCGAAGCGGCAAAATACGTTTGGGGTATAGGTTTTCATTGGTATGAAACCTGGACCAAAAGCGATATGCTTTTTCAGAATCTCCAAAAAACAAAAGAAGCTTTTCCTGATAAGGAACTAATTTTTACGGAAGGATGCCAAGATCGTTTTAATTTAGATAGCATTAATAATTGGTCTTTGGGAGAGAAATATGGCCATTCCATGATCAATGATTTCAATAACGGAACGGCAGCTTGGACAGACTGGAACATTTTATTAGATGAAAAAGGAGGACCTAACCACGTTGAGAATTATTGTTTTGCGCCCATACACGCCAACTTGCAAACTGATGAACTCATTTACACTAATGCTTATTATTACATAGGGCATTTCTCAAAATTCATACAGCCCGGAGCTAAAAGAATCATTGCCTCTTCTACCAGAAGTCAATTACAAACCACAGCTTTTTTAAATCCTGACGGAACGATAGTATGTGTAGTGATGAATAGTACGGAGGCAAAAATTAATTTTCAGCTATGGATAAACGGAATAGTATCCGATACAGTGATTTTTCCTAATAGCATTCAAACATACATACTAAAGAACAATAACTAATTAAATAAAGTATTTCTTTATTGATATAGGGTATTGAGCCAATGCAATTTCAGGTTCTTCTAATTCTGGATGCCA
>JACMND010000094.1 GCA_014378705.1 Pedobacter sp.
AAGAGGGTTCTTTTAAGCCGGCCCTTGTACCTTTTATCATTTTGAGGGAAAGCATTTCGGTTACACCCGGTTCAAAAAATGAACCTGCCCTTAAAAGTTGTTTTCTGCCAACTGATAACGTATGTTGAAAATTCCAGGAGGATTGCAACACGTATTTAAAGTCGCTGCCATATTTATTCCTTATTTCCTGCGCCAATAATGCCGGATTGGAAAATTGTGTAGCTATTTCGCCATTAAACAGTTGGTGCTGCATTACCCTGGCAATGTTGTCGTAGTTTTTATGGTATTTATTAAACGATAACTCATCCCATATCCAAAGGCCGATAAGCATTGCTACCGCCATACCTACGGTTAGCCCGCCAATGTTAATGGCGCTGTAACCTTTACTTTTAAGAAGGTTCCGCCAGGCGATTTTGGAGTAGTTTGTAAGCATTGAATTAAAGCTTAATATGATTTAGAGTTGATGTCAGATATCAGAGAATAGATGTAAGACAGATTTTGAATATCAGAAACCGGATTCTCTTACGTCCAGTTTCCGTTTTCTGATTTCAGACTTTTTTCTTCATACCAATAAATTCTCCGTTACACTCTGCCCGTCCAGCATGCGGATAATGCGGTGACTGTACCGGGCATCGTGTTCAGAGTGTGTTACCATGATGATGGTTGCGCCCTGTTCATTCAGATCGGTAAGCAATTGCATGACTTCGTTGCCATTGCTCGAATCCAGGTTTCCAGTTGGCTCATCGGCCAAAATTAATTTGGGATTATTGACAACTGCTCTGGCTACGGCAACCCTTTGTTGTTGTCCGCCGCTAAGTTGTTGCGGAAAGTGGTTGCGGCGGTGCATGATCTGCATTTTTTCTAGCACGGCTTCAACCCGTTTTTTCCGTTCAGAAGAGTTTACTTTGGTATAGATCAGCGGAAGCTCCACGTTTTCAAATACCGTTAATTCGTCAATCAGGTTAAAGCTCTGAAAAACAAACCCAATGTTGTGCTTTCGCAGATCAGAGCGTTTGCGTTCATTAAACTTGGCCACTTCTATGTCGTTAAACAAATAACTTCCTCCATCCAGGTCGTCAAGCAAACCCAGAATGTTAAGCAGGGTTGATTTACCGCAACCAGAAGGGCCCATTACTGCGACAAATTCGCCTTTTTTTACTTCTATAGAAAGTTCATTCAGGGCAATCGTTTCTACCTCTTCTGTTCGGTAGAATTTTTTTAGGTCTGTTATTTTTATCATGGCTGTGAGGTTGGAAAATGGAAATCAGAAATCAGATATTGGAAATGGCATGTTAGATAACAGGTTAATTAAATTACATTTAGTTTATGCGTGATTTTCAGCAATTTGAGTTCTGGCAAAAAGCCCATACTTTAACATTAAAGATATATCTCTCAACTAAATCTTTCCCTAAGGAAGAACTGTATGGATTAACTTCCCAAATGAGGAGATCTTCTTCATCAATACCTACTAACATAGCGGAAGGATGCGGGAGAGAATCAATTCCGGAGTTAAAGCGCTTTTTTTCGATAGCTGCAGGCTCATGCTCTGAACTACAATACCAATTAATGTTATCAAAAGACTTAAAATACATATCAGATAATTTATTTACAGAACATACCGCAGAGGTTATTTGTATTAAAAGGATGATTTCAAAATACATTGGAAAACTTTAATTAGTTTCTTTTCCCGATCTCCGTTTCCCGATCCCCGTTTCCCGATCCCCGTTTTCCGATCTCCGTTTTCCACCTTACCTCTTCAACACCAACTCCTGCATTTCACCATAATTTTCATAACTGCTGGTAACTACTTTATCACCGGGTTTTAATCCTTGCAATACTTCATAATAGTCTGGGTTTTGACGGCCCAATTGCACATCCACTCTAAATGCCGTTTTCCCGTCGCTGCCAACTTTAAAAATCCAGTTGCCACCGGTTTGCTGGTAGAAACCACCGCGGGCTAAAAGAGTAGCCTGAGTTTCGTCGCTTAGTGCCAGCCGAACTTGTAGTGTTTGTCCGCGGCGTATCCCCGAAGGCACTGTTCCGGCAAATTCCATATCAACCTGAAAGCGGCCGTTCGTAACCTGTGTAAATACTTTTTTAATTTTTAAACGATAGGTTTTTTCGTTAAAACTGAAGTCGCCGTTTAGCCCGGTAAATATTCTGGAAATGTAATGTTCATCAATATCTGCACGGATTTTAAAACCGCTTACCACATCAATCTGTCCAAGTCTTTCGCCTTTATTCTTATTCTGACCGATCTCCGCATCCAGCGAAGTAAGTTGTCCGTTAACAGGTGCACGAACAATTAAATCACCCACTTTTCTGCGCATCACGTCAAGGGCGTTTTGCGTACGTTCAAACGATTGGCGGGTTTGATCTGATTCCTGTTTAGTAGAAGTAGAATCCTGCTTTAAAATTTGTTCTGTAAGTTTTTTTCGTTTAACCTGGTAGTCGTATGCAATCTGCGACTGTTTAAATTCCTGTAAGCTGATCGCCTTTTGGTCAAAAAGTTTTTTGTTCAGGGTAAATAACCGTT
This sequence comes from Pedobacter sp., assembly GCA_014378705.1. Classification (GTDB taxonomy): domain Bacteria; phylum Bacteroidota; class Bacteroidia; order Sphingobacteriales; family Sphingobacteriaceae; genus Daejeonella. Next base: position 2,537 of record JACMND010000094.1, read on the forward strand.
CCGCTTCTTTCCAGGCATTTTCTACATCAGCCATCTGATTGAGCTTACTGATGGTATTTTGCTGTGCGGCGTTACGCGAAATTTGCATCTGGGTCAGGAGATTGAAAACCGAAGTTTCCTGGTTCACCAGGCTCAGTTCCAAATCTGTATTTGTAAGCCGCAAAATGGGATCGCCCTTTTTCATAAAAGCCCCGTCTTCTACATATTTTTCCTCTACACGTCCACCTTCAGCAGCATCCAGGTAAATGGTAGTAACAGGCAGAACAATTCCGTTTACCGGGATAAACTCCTGGAAAGAACCTGTTTTGATTTCACTAATGGTGATCCGGTCCGTTTCAACATTTACCCGGCTTTTTCCTGAGGTTAAGAAATAGCTCAAAGCGATCAATATAATGATCGCTAAAACTCCTCCGATCATGGTCAGCCGTTTGGTACTCCACCTCTTTTTTGCAATCGCTATATCCACCGGTTTTAATATTAAAGTTATAAGATAGCTTACCTTACATACAATTGATGCCACAGCATTAAGTGTCTCATTTTTAAATAGTTATTTTATTTACCAGTAATTTAACCGTTCACTTCTGAACGGTAAGTGTTCGGTAACGATACAGTAAATTCAGGGTAAAGTAAGATGAACAATTGATTGCCAGAGAATTGCATTAAATGGTATACTTGTGGTTGGAAAGAGATTGGAAATTAGAAAGTAGAAGTCAGAAATTTGAGAACAGATAATGGAGAACAGAAAATAGAGGACAGAAATCGTTGAACGGTTATCAGAGAACAGATATAGCAAAATAGAGGATAGAACATAGAAAACCGAAATCAGTTTAATAGTATTAACTATCTGTTTACATCTGATTTCTGTTATCCGACGTCCATATCCAAATTCTAATATCCGACTTCTATTATCCGACCTCTGTTATCCTACTTCTATTATCATCTTACACCACATAAATCCCATGCACCTAAAAAACGCTTCCATATTGGTAATTGACGATGATCCGGATGTGCTGACGAGTTTAAGTTTGTTATTAAAAACGGAAGTGAAACAAGTAGTTGTCGAAAAAAATCCGGAAAATTTACCTTCATTATTATTCTCCAACCAATTTGATCTGGTATTACTGGATATGAATTTTAAGAGCGTGATTAACACGGGGAATGAGGGATTTTATTGGCTCAATAAAATAAAAAAACAGAAACCGGATGCAGAAGTGATCATGATTACCGCATACGGGGATATTGATATGGCGGTAAGGTCATTGAAAGAGGGTGCTAAGGATTTTGTGGTAAAACCCTGGCAAAATGATAAGTTGATAGAAACCATTAAAGAGGCTTTAAAGCGAAAGGATAACACATTACCCGGTAAAAGCGGATTAGCAGATTTCAGTATTAGTTCAGAGCTAATCGGCGAGTCGGATGTAATGCGGGATATCTTTTATAAAATAGAAAAGATTGCGCCCACTGATGCCAATATTCTGATTTTGGGCGAGAACGGAACTGGAAAAGACCTGATTGCGAAAGCCATACAACTTCGCTCATTGCGTGCTCAAAAGCCATATGTGAAAGTGGATGTCGGCGCACTTACCGACAGTCTGTTTGAAAGCGAGCTTTTCGGACATAAAAAGGGGGCATTTACAGACGCTCGTGAAGATCGGATGGGTCGTTTCGAATTAGCTAACGGAGGCACTTTGTTTTTAGATGAGATTGGCAACATTTCTTTGCAGCAGCAATCTAAATTACTCAGCGTGCTTCAAAACCGGCAGGTTACCCGGTTGGGGAGCAACGATGCGGTACAGGTAGATATCCGGCTGATTTGTGCGACGAACGTTCCGTTACAAGAATTGGCTTCAGAAAGCCGGTTTCGTAAAGATTTGATCTACCGAATTAATACAGTTGAAATCACGGTCCCGCCCTTACGAAATCGTGGTAACGACATCCTCATGCTGGCAAATCATTTTAATAAAATTTACGCTAATAAATATTTAAAGCCTGTATTGGAGTTTGAAAAACCTGCTATGGACAAATTAATTAATTACCCTTTTCCGGGGAATGTACGCGAGTTACAGTACACCATAGAAAGGGCGGTGATCATGTCTGAAGGAACTATTTTGAAAGCTCACGACCTGATCTTTTCACCAATAGAAACACAATTTCTTAATGAAGAGAAAAGGGAATTAAATCTAAGCAAACTGGAAAAAAACGCGATCATGCAGGTTATTGATAAGCACGGTGGCAATATAACCAGGGCCGCTAAAGAATTAGGTCTTACCCGAACCGCTTTGTACAGGAGGTTAAGTAAGTATGATATATGAGCTATCAGCTTTGATCTGTCAGCTTCAAGTTTTAAGTTTTAAGCATTTTGCTACTATTACTTAGCTCATAGCTGACCCCCTGATAGCTGACCGCTGACTGCTTATAGCTCCAAAACATATGTTAAAAAAAATTCAATGGTACGTATTGCTTCGAATATTGCTTTTAGCAGTTACAATTGGTGTTGCTTTATATTGTTTACTTCAAGGTTGGTACGTTTATTCTGTTGTTGCGTTAACAGGGATAATTTTTGCAGTCATAAGCCTATACAATTCGCAGGTAAAAGCCTACCGTGAGCTAAGCGAATTTGTTGAATCTATTCGTTACCGGGATTTTTCAAGGCATTTTAATTCAAGAAATACCTCATCTGAAATACAGCTTTTACGCACTGGTTTTAATGAGATTAACGGTATGTTTAAAACTGTTTCGCTGGAAAAGGAAACGCAATATCAGTATCTGCAAAAAATTCTTGAATTGGTTGACACCGGCATTCTTTCTTATGAAACAGAAACCGGCAAGGTAAAATGGATGAATGAATCGTTAAAAAAATTATTGCGTTTGCCTTATCTTAAAACAATTCATTCTTTTGCCCGCCGCGATAACAATCTGTATAAAGAAATTTTATCCTTAAAGCCCGGGGAATCAAAAGTTGCAACCCTGTATATTGAAAGGAGCTTGTATAAGATATTTTTATCCGCGACAGCGTTTCAAACTGCTGATGAAAAGTTTAAACTAGTTGCATTTCAAAATATAAATGAAGCTGTAGATGAAACGGAGTCTAAAGCATGGCAAAAGCTTTTAAGTGTGCTTACGCACGAGATCATGAATTCTATTGCGCCCATATCTTCATTGGCAGACACCTTAAAAAACCGTTTAAAATCAGTTGATAGAGCAGTTCAAACTTCTATAGTTTTTGACGACATTGAATTAGGGATCGACACCATCAAACGCCGGAGTGAGGGTTTGCTAAAATTTGCGGAAACCTATCGTAATCTCAATAAAATTTCAGAACCCAATTTGTCTGATATTTACGTCAGAGATTTATTTGAAAATTTACAAAACCTGCTTCAACCGATGCTTTCGCAAAAAAACATAGAGCTGGAAATCACACTACGGGATCCGGGCTTGATGCTTAAAGCCGATGCTAATTTGGTGGAGCAGGTTTTAATAAATCTGCTGGTAAACGCCATGGAGGCGGTGAAGGAAACGAATATTCCCCGGATTAGTCTTTCCGCAATTACTACCGACAATGGTAAAACTCTTCTAAAAGTTACAGATAATGGTACAGGTATGTCTGAGGAAGTTTTGGACAAGATATTTATCCCGTTTTTTAGTACCAAAAAAACCGGGAGTGGAATTGGTCTTACGCTTTGCCGCCAGATTATGATGTTGCATCACGGAAATTTGCAGGTTCAATCCAGGGAAGGGGAGGGTTCTTCGTTTTTAATGCAATTTTAAGCATTTAAATAGGTTAATCTGACTGAACGATTTAATCAGCTCTTACGATTATGACTACGTTTCCTATTTTTTGCCCGGTTTCAACATACCGGTAAGCTTCAACAATCTGCTCTAAATTATAACTCCTGTCAATCAAAGGTTTAAAGCTTCCGCTCTCTACCATATCTTTTAAATAATTAGCATCTTCTTTAGTTATGGAGGGAATAGGGAACAGCAACTTTTTACCGCCGAGTAAAGGGGTAATCAGGGCTAAAAATGGGTTTTGTAACATATAGCCTAACTCCGTTGACATATAAATGCCACGTTCTTTTAGCAATGGTTTGCATTTTCCAAACGAACTTTTGCCTACCGCGTCAAACACCACATCAAATTTTTTATTCAGCTTTGTAAAGTTTTCTTTTGTGTGATCTATAACTACATCCGCACCTAATGATTTAACTAGTTTGAGATGATTTGTATGGCAAACCGCGGTTACCTCGGCTCCTAAGTGCTTTGCAATCTGTACTGCTGCAGAGCCGATCCCTCCGGTGGCACCATTTATTAAGATATTTTGTCCGGTTTTTAATTTTGCGGCCCTGATATTACAAAGTGCGTAGTGCGCACCCTCAATTATAGGAGCAGATTCTTGGTAAGTCAAACCATCTGGAATGGTTGTAATCGCTTCATTTTCTGCCATAACCATATATTCGGCGTGTGCACCAAACGTGGTATCAATGTAGCCGAATACCCTATCACCGGGACTAAATTGCTTTACATCTTTTCCGATGGCCTCGATTTCTCCTGCAAATTCACTGCCCAGCGTCTGGTTCTTAGGCTTAATCAACCCACTCCAAAACCTAACAATAAAATATTCTGCACTTCTAAACCCGCAGTCGGTACGATTGACCGTTGTTGCGTAAACCCGAATGAGTACCTCATTATTTTTAGGAACAGTTTTATCAATTTCTGTAATCCTGGCCACTTCTGGGGGGCCATATTGAGTATATATAATTGCTTTCATTTACTCATTACTAAATTCTATAAATTAGTTCTTCTTTAGAAAATCTAAAATCTTTATAGAAAATTCTGGCGTTGCCGAAGCATGATTGTGATCGCCGGGAACAGTCGCGAACGAACCGTTTGGAAAGACTTTAGAAAGGTCCTCAGCGGAGCCGTTATCGCTATCATCGGCACCGCAAATAACCATTATGGGCTGTTTAAATTTTCCTAAGATTTCTTTACTTGTTGATGGTTGTGATTTTTGTAAATACGCCAAAGCAAGCTGATCAAAACCTTGTGATTGTACATAATTTACAACACCTTTTAATTCAGGAATTGAATCCCCCATTAATGCTTTGTAAAACAGTATTCTTCTTGGCCATTCCGGATTAGTAAAGTCAAGCCCCATGCCGCCTAGAGCAGCTTTTTGAATTCTTTTATCTAACAAAAGTAACCGGGAAGTAATGATAGAACCCCTTGAATATCCAACAGCAGAATAGTGTTTAACTTTCAAAATGTCCATCAGCAAAGTGATGTCTTTAGCTTCCGCGTCATTTTCATAAGCGGTTGCAATGTGAGGTTTGCCAGATTTTCCATTCCCCCGCATATCCAGTAAAATAACCTGATAACCATTATTTAAAAGGTCAAAATATAATGCGGTTCTCTTCCACGAATTGCTGTTTACAATAAAGCCATGGACCAATAGAACCGGCTTGCCTTTCCCCCGAACTTCATAATAGATTCTGGTTCCGTCGAAAGACGAAAAATAATTTGAATCAACAGGAAATTTTAACTTAAGAGAATCGGTTTGGGCAATCGCATTAACAAACAAAAAACAAAATGTAACGATTAATAAATTCCGCATAATTTTAGATAATAACAGTTAAGATACAGTTGACTTACAAAAAATGTATTCCTTAATTCCATGCCTTTCTTAAAAATCTCAGCCAGTTGCCATGCATCATATTTTCAACATCCTGATGGGAGTAACCGCGTTTATTAAATAGTGGAATGAGCTTTTGCAGATCCGCGATTGTTTCCAAATCGTAAGGACATTGCTCTCTTCCAAAAGCGCCATCCAAATCAGATCCTATACCAACATGCAAAGCATTGCCCGCAAGCTGGCAAATATGATCTATATGATTTATTAAAACCTCAAGGTTACAGTTCATTTCGATTGGTGTGGATATTCCTCTTTGCCACCCCGGAACCATCATCCATGCGTCTAATGCGCTACCGATTACAGCATCTCTTTCTATCAGTGCCCTGATCTGATCATCACTATACTGACGGTTGTGATTAACCAATGCCCGAACATTATTGTGACTGGCCCAAACAGGACCTTGAAAATTTTTTAACGCCTGCCAAAAACTATCATCACACAGGTGCGTGGCGTCCAGGATTATGTTAAGCCGTTCCATTTCTTTTAATAAAGCCAGTCCATCTTGCCCCATTTCGCCCGTTGAATCAGTCCCGTTAGCATACCGGCCTGGACCATAATGTGCCGGGCCTACAGCCCTTAACCCATTATTCCAGGCCTTTTCTAAATGCTTAATTGTTATCAAAGAATCCGCACCTTCTAAACTTAAAATGTACCCGACAGGTTTTTGATCATTATTCACCTCGTTTTCCCAAAGATTGACGTGTTTATTGAGCGAGATCAGATTGTTAATTTGTACCATTTCCCCAACTTGTTCCATGGAGTTATACCAGGCAAGCTGGCCCTGTGTTTGGGCCCATGCCTGTTCGGGAGAGTGCCAGCCGGGCAATATATTATTGGGTGCTACATATCTCGCTATTTGTGTGGCCACTACCAATCCGATATTTCCTTTTCTTAACTCACGCAAAGAAACAGTGGCATTTCCCCGGTCTGGCTTGTCTGTTAAACCCTGTTCTCTAGCATTAATCTCCTCAGCACTTTTTCGCAGATCACGGTTCCATTCCAAGGCATTCATACTCAGATCAAGGTGGGCATCTATGGTGAACATGTGTTTATAAATAAATTTTAAATGTTAATCTTTCTATCCCTCGCTATCATTTTCCATTCGCCGGCTGCTACATTGTTTTTTACAGTTTGAGCACGCTCATATAAGGCACAAGTTGGGCAGATGTGAACCGGCAAACCATAAAGAACATCGCCAATTTGATAAGAATGGCTGGCGTTAGTTTCAACAATCAAATGCTCTTCGCTCTGACTAATCATTTTTACTTCCGGAGCATTTAGAAAATACACACGATTCTGTAAGTCATTTTCTGATGAAATGGATTTATAGCCCAGATCCAGGCAAAGTTTAATTTCATCCGGCATGGAAATAATTCGGGAAATAACGAGTGCTGCCGGAAAAAAAAGTTGTTCAGGATATGAATCAGCGTAACCTTTATCCCAATAGATAAATGTACCCGGACTGCATTCAACATTTTTTCTTTTAGCATGAACCGGAAATGTAGGTGAACCGCCTGCAACGATAATCGGTGTTTTAAAACCTGCTTCTGAAAGTTGTTTCTGCAAAAGTTCTACTGGTTTAAAAGCTTCATCGCAGATGGTTTTTCTTTGTTCCATATCTTTTGTATGAATATGGCCATCATAAACATGCAAACCAATCGGTTCAATCCCTTTCAGTATAGCGCAGGCTTGATACAATTCAAAAGCCTCCTTGCCGGGATTAATTCCTGTTCTGTTCATTCCAACATTTAAATCGATATAAACCGAAATTTCAAGGTCTTCAAAATGTGCAGATTTAGCGATAATTGTGGCGGATAAAGCATTGTCAACTAAACCGGAAAACCTGGTGTTGCGATATTTTTTTATCAAGCTAATAAACCGTTTTAATTTTGGTTCAGTTGGTTGATAGGCCAGCAACACATCCGCAGCACCGGCCATTGCCAGCATCTCAGCTTCGGCTATGGTCGCACATTTAAATTTGTGAATCCCAGCCTCAATCATCAATGCTGTCGCTTCTTTTGATTTATGGGTTTTTACATGCGGCCGTAATCTCTTCACATCATCAATCATGGAAATTAAAACATGGATGTTTTCCTTTACCCTCTCCGGATAGATAATTAACGCAGGTGAATCAATCTCCTTACTGTTTTTAATCGTATACCATTCGGCCATTTGGTTATTGTTTTCGCACTTAATACAACTCAAACAAAGCTTCAATTTCTACCGGGATATTTCCGGGTAACGATCCCATCCCAACAGCACTTCTCACGCCAACGCCGTTTTCTTCTCCCCACACTTTTTTAAATAACTCGCTGCACCCGTTAATAACATAGGGGTGATTTTCAAATTCCGGCACACAGCTCACCATACCCAAAACTTTAATCACGCGTTTGACTTTATCAAGGCTGCCTATATTTTTTTTTATTGTTGATAAAATGGCCAGTCCAACCTGTTGTGCAGCAAGCTTTCCCTGTTCTATATCTACATCATCCCCAACGCGACCATGAAATAAACTTCCATCATTTTTTAAAGGTCCATGGCCGGATACATACAAATATTTCCCATCAATAAGAAAAGGTTTGTATATACCCAGGGGTTCTGGTGCCGGGGGCAGTGTTAAAGCTGTTTCTTTAAACCTTTCATCCGCTGTTTTAATTTCCATTTGGTTTTGATTATATAAGGTGATTGTGTTGGCTGTTGGGCGTTTTAACACGCTGTGCGCTGTGTCTTTTTGGTCAAAAAGCCAAAAAGGATGCCGCTTCCATCGTTAACGCGAAAAACAATTTTTTTAAATATTGACTTACTAACTTTATTTAAATCATCAGGTTCAACAACAAAACTCCTCCCAAACCTACTACCGCGACTATAGATTCCATGGCGGTCCATGACCGTATCGTATCCGCAATGCTTAAGTTAAAATATTCTTTAAATAACCAAAAGCCCGAATCATTTACATGAGAACAAAATAAACTGCCTGCACCAATTGATAATACCATGAGGTTCGGGTTGGCATGGGTTTGTGCGATCAATGGAAAAACAATGCCTGCTGTGGTTAGTCCGGCAACGGTTGCAGATCCTACACAAACCCTGATAATGGCTGCTATTAACCAGGCGAGCATGAGCGGATTTATATTTAGACCATCTAATTGAGATGCAATTTGAGTGCTTACTCCACTATCTATCAAAACTTGTTTTAATGAACCCGCACTGCCAATTATTAATAAAATAAGCCCAATATCCTTTACAGAGTCACCATAAACTAACATGATTGATTGCATGCTTCTGCCCTGAGCTAAGCCTAAGTAATATGTTGCTACGGCTAGAGATAGCAACATAACTATAGCAGGCTCGGCAAGAAAAGAAATAAATGGCTGCAAAACAGGTTTAATGGTAAATATAAACGGAACCGTAGTGGCCACTATCAGAAGGATGACTGGCAGTAAGGCAGATAGGAAACTACTTGCAGCTCCCGGCAATTTCTCCGCAGGCAGTGCAGCGGGTTGAAATGTTTGTAATGGAACTGATTTGATGTGTTTTAATGTGGTTGCAAACAGTGGACCGGCTATAATTATGGCTGGTATAGCGATGATGATTCCATAGAGTAGGGTTAATCCTAAATTGGCATTAAACTGTACGACCAAAGCCGTTGGAGCGGGGTGCGGTGGAAGAAATCCGAACGTCACAGATAATGCAGCCAGCATGGGCAAGCCAATATACACGGCGTGCAACTTATATTGATATACCACAGAAAAAACAAGTGGAACCAGCAGCACAAAACCGACACCATAAAAAAGCGGTATCCCTATAATAAATCCTGTAGCCACAAACGCCCATTGAATGTACTTCTTGCCGAATGCATTCATCATTACTTCAGCAATTTTTTGGGCAGCGCCACTTTCGGCAACCAACTTGCCAAGCATCGCACCCAATACAATGATTATAACAAGTGAACCCAGGGTATCACCCAAGCCCTTTTGTACTGACCCGACAATTTTGTTAAATGGAATGCCAAGCAATAACCCTGTTGTGATGGCAACGAAAATAAACGCGATAAATGGATTTATCTTTAGCCATGATATTAAAATTACCAGGCCGCAAATACAAAAAAATATAATTAAAAATATCATAAGGAATTTGAAAATATTGGTAATAAGAGTAATCCATCAATCATTTTGATATTATAGCGGGCGCATTTTCTTTTCAATTCCATCTTAATCTTTAAGTAAATTTTATCATAACGCTGGTTAATTAACTATTTATTAAGTTGCTATCAATCATTTTTTACAAAATTTTTAATTTTTTTTCATGGTAAAAAAAATTCATTTAATTTGATTAACGCTAAACTATTATTTATTTTTATATTAATAACCTGCCTTTCCGAATATCGTTAGTTCGCTCTACCAAAATCTTTCAAACAAATTAATTTGATAATTATGGAACTGTTTATTAGAGATGTTTCGGATACAACAGAATATAATCCCGGTGCTGTTGCTATTTTAGAAAACCAGATAATACAACTAGAAAATATAGCTAATAACAATCAAAATTCATTAGCCACAGTAAATCAGGTGCCTCTAAAATACTTGAGATATTCATTTCAATCCTTGGGTTATGAAGGCTTATTAGATAATTTAAATCTGATTGTTACGTATACCAATACAGCGTATCAACCAGTAGTGCAAGTTTTTAAAATAGAAGAAAAGAAGGTTTTTGTTTCTTTAGATCTGACTCAGATATTACCTAACTCCAGCATTACTTTAAATGTGCGAAACAGGGAGGAAAAAAATATTGAAATTAGTATGAATCAATCCAGTGGCGTACCAACTGAATTGTTGGAACTGTCCGTTAATGAATTAACTAATTTAAGAATATATGTAACTGGCAATGATTTGAATGCAAAATCTCTGGATCTATCAATTGGCTGGATGTCTTTTAATACTCAAAACATTTTGTATTAAGATACATAGCTGTTTTTTCAGAGAAAGAATTGGTTGTAAATTAAAAAGGTTTATAATTTGATTTATTACTTATTGGCTTAAGTACTGTTTTACAGGTTGACAAAATACCATACGATAAGGCTAACGGTAGCGATATACATTAACAAATACTTGGTCATTTTAATAGCGAACCGTTGATTGCGGTTAGTGAAAACTGGATTTTTTATTGTGCTCATGTTCTTTAGATTTTCGGTAAACGAATTACCTAAGTTTGACTATACGATTATTATACCATATTATCTCCAAGGGTAAATATCTTTAAACACCTCCTTCATTTGTATACAGAAGCGGTTAAGAACAACAATTTACATCTTATAATTTAAGTAGAATATTAACATTGTGTAATCAATTCCACACATTTCACCAATAATGTTTTAGAAGATGCAGAATTTTTGTTCTTAAAGAAATCTTGTTTTAATACCTTCTTAGATAAATATCTTAAAATAGATAATTCCGCTCAAAAATTATTCAGAAGCTTTTGATGTAATAATAGTTTCCAGAACAGGATTATCCCGGGTTATAGATGATGAAATTTGTTGTAAAACTGCCATAAGTAAATCTAGTTTAAAAGGCTTTGATATATAATTGTTCATTCCAGAGCGGATACATTCTTCACGGTCTTCCGGCATCGCGTTAGCTGTTAATGCCACTATAACTGGTTGGTGATATTCTCCGCTTCTGATTGTTCGGGTAGCTTCTAAACCATCCATTCCGGGCATTCTAATATCCATTAAAATAACATCGTAATCATTTTCTTTAAGTGCAATGAGTACTTCTAACCCGTCGTTTACAACCTGTGGATTGTAACCGAGCTTGCTTAAAATTCTTGTGGCCAGCTTTTGGTTAATAAGGTTATCTTCAGCTAACAAAATGCTCAATGGATTTCTAATCGCGAAATCCTGGGGTAAAACTGCTGTAGAAAGAACAGTTTGCGGTACTATATTTACGTTTTCAGGAAGAATGTATTTGCTTACTAAATCAAAAAGTTGGTTTCGTTTAATCGGTTTATGCAAACAGTCACTAATTAATTTTGGGTAATTATGACTGGATTCATTCACCTTTGAACAAAGTAGTACGATCGGGACAAAAGGATGAATTTGTTTAATCTCCTTTGCAAGGTTAATTCCGTTCATATTAGGCATATGTAAATCTGTAAAAATTAGTTCTACAGGTTTTCCATCCCGAAGAATTTCCAACGCTTCATATCCAGAAGAGGCTGTAACAGGTTGTAAATTCCAAAATTGCAATTGTGATTGTAAAACGGTTAAGGATGTTAAATTATCATCAACAATTAAAATGCGCTTGCAGCTGTTTTCAATTGAATTAAAACGGGGAAAAAATTTCTGGGCATTCGCTTTCACCTGAATCTTAATGTTAAAACTAAATGTTGTTCCTTTTCCGGGAATACTTTTAACCTCAATGGCCCCTCCCATAAGTTTAATAAGGCGTTCGCTGATCACTAAACCTAAGCCTGTTCCTCCGTATTTACGGGTGGTAGAAGAATCTACCTGAGAAAATGCCTTAAATAAACCGGGAATCTTTTTTTGCGGGATACCAATACCCGTATCACATATTTCAAAGCCTAATCGGATGTTCTTTTTATCTGCGCTGATTAAAGCTACATTAACAAAAACCTCTCCTTTGTGCGTAAATTTAATGGCGTTGCTTATTAGGTTAATTAGCACCTGACGAAGTCTGAGGGCATCCCCGATAAGCTGGGTAGGGATTTGAGGATCTATTTTATAAATCAGGTCCAGGCCCTGTTCAGCAACCTGACCGCATAATAGATCCATCACATCCTCAATAACTGTTTGCAGATCGAAATCAAGTTTTTCAATTTCTATATTTCCAGATTCGATTTTGGAGAAATCCAAAATATCGTTGATAACACTAAGCAAGGCATCGCCGCTATGGCTAATGGTTTGCACGTAGTCTTTCTGTTCTGGACTGAGATCTGTTTCCGCCAACAAGGAGGCCATGCCGATTACACCGTTCATAGGTGTCCGTATTTCATGGCTCATAGTAGCCAGAAACACACTTTTAGCTTTATTGGCATGATCTGCTTCTTTTCTGGCTTTTTGTTCCAGATCGGATTTATCCTGAAGTTCTTCTGATTGGGAAAGCAATTCTTCTGATTGAGCCTGAAGCTCATCAGCCTGAAGCTGTAAGATATCTGTTTGAGCCTGAAGTTCTTCATTTAATGAATTTAAAATCTCCGACTGCTCAATTATTTCTTCCGTGCGTTCCAGTACCTGTTTTTCCAATTCTTTTTTTTGTTGCTCAATAGCATTTACTCTAATTCTATAGATAAAATAAATTAACAGCAATGCGGTTATAACAAGAAGTATTTTAAACCACCAGGTTAACCAGAAGGGGGGGATAATTTGAACGTTTACTACAGCGGTAAATCCAGACCAATTGTGATTGTGATCTATGGATTTAACCTTAAAAGTATAACTTCCCGGATCAAGGTTTGTATAATTAACCGTTCTGGATTTATTTGACTGTAACCAATCCTTATCAAAACCTTCAAGTTTATAAACGTATGTTAAAGATTCTGAATGGGCAAAATCAATGGCAGCAAATTTAAAGGTGAATACAGCGTCCGCATAGCTTATTTTTAATCTGGACGTTTGGGAAATAGGTACTGTTAAAATGGATGATTTAGTATTTCCAATTGTAACTTTCTTATTAAATATTTCAAAGTCAGTAATATAAACCCGTGATGATACCTTTTTTAGCTGCACGTTTTGAGGATTAATTTCATTAAAACCAAGAACACCACCAAAATACATCACACCATTTTTGCTTTTTACCCCTGCAGGTTTAAAATCGTTTGATTGAAGACCGTCTTCAGACGAATAATTAATAAAGCTTTTTTCCTTTACATTCATTCTTGACATCCCATTTGATGTAGATATCCATAGATATTTTCTTATATCTTCAAGCACATGAGTAACAGCGTTAGACGGAAGCCCGTCTTTGCTACTAAAGTTTAAAAATTGATTTGTTTGTAGGTTTAAAAAACTCAGACCCATTTTGGTTCCGAATATTATTCTTCCGTCGGATAATTCTAAAATTGAATTAACGGCATTATTACCGATGCTATTTTTTCCGGCATTGTGATTATAATTTTTAAAGGAATCATTTTTGCGATCATAAAGACTAACGCCGCCGTCGTTAGTGGCAATCCACATATTACCTTTAGAGTCTTCAAGAAAGGCATTAACAATGTTACCAGTCAAACTTTTACTGTTACGCTCATCATGCTTATAATGCCTAAAAAAGTTCGTTTTAGGATCGTAAATGTCGAGTCCGTCTTCAAAAGTGCTTATCCAGATTTTCTTTTCTTTATCCTCGGCAATCGCCCATATATTATTGTTTGATAAGCTGTTTGAATTACCTGGTTCGTGTTTAAGATGTTTAAATATTTTTGCCCTTGTGTTTAAAATCGTGATCCCCTTTCCCCAGGTTCCAATCCAAAAGTTATTTTTACTATCTTCTTTTATAGCCAAAACAAAGTCTCCTGCAATGCTTTTTTTATTTCCAGGTATATTCTTAAGATGTTTAAATGTTTTTTTTACCGGGTCGTAAATATTAACTCCCCCGCCATCGGTAGCTAACCAGATATCCCCGCCTGAAGCTTCAATAATATCCAGAATGAAATTGTTGTTAAGGCCCTTACGATTAGAAGTCCGCTTGTAATGGGCAAATACACTTCCTGCATGATTGTAAAAAGATAATCCACCATTAAAATTAGCTATCCATATATTTCCGGTTCTATCCTTATAAAAATCGTAAATAGAGTTGCTGTTCAAACTTGTAAAATCAATTTCATCGTTCAGTATATGCGTAATTTTATCGTTTTCAGGATTTAAAATATCAAGACCTCCGTTTTCAGTTCCTATCCAAATATTTCCTGAATTATCTTCAATAATGGCACGTACGGTATTCTCAGATATACTGTTAGAGTTTAAAGAGTTATGGATATAGTTTTTAAACGTTTTAGTTTTTAAATCAAAAAGAGTTAATCCTTTTCCAACCGTACCCAGCCAAATTCTCTGCTTACTATCTCTAAATAAGCAAAATATATCAGTTAAGGGTGCAAGTTTTGAAGTAGCCTTATCAGGAAGAATATGATTAGCAGTCTTTTTTTCAGAGTCGTAGATAGTTAAACCGGAATGACCGCTAGCCAATAAGAAAGTGTTTGAATTAATTTCAAGAATATCATTAATGTCTTTTAAATCATTCCTGCGGGTTCGGTGATGGATAAAATTATTTTTCTTGCGATCATACAGGTCAAATCCTTCGGAAGTACCAATCCAAATCCGGCCTTTAGAATCTTTAAAAACCTTGCTTACAGAATTGCTGGATAAGCTGTTTTTCTCTTTTATATTGTAGGTATAGTTGTAAAATGTTTCTTTTTTTGAATCAAACCGGCTTAGCCCATCTCCGGTGCCGATCCAGAGGTCATGGTTATCATCTTCTGCTATCGATTCAACAAAATTACCTGCAAGGCTGTGTGGATCGCCAGGTATTGGTTTATAAACCTTAAACTCATATCCGTCAAACCGGTTCAAACCGTCCCAAGTGCCGGCCCAGATAAATCCCCTGTTATCCTGCATAACAGTACGCACATTCTGATGTGATAAACCTTGCTTTACACCGTATATGTTAAACTTATTTTGTATTTGTGCGAAACTGACAATAGGTAAAAAGAAGAAAATGAAAACAGTAGAACTTTTTCTGATCATATGATTTTGAAACTATTGTACACAGTTGTATTCTAAATGGTTGGGATTGGGTAACTTTTATTTTTCATTACAATGATTGATTTATTCGTTATAAAGAGTAATAAATTAACTATTTGTTATTGGAAAAAACTATTTGTAACTGAAAGTAATAGGCCTATTTGTGGCTTCACGGGCTATTTTTTTCATTAAAATTTATACGAATAGCGGCTTTTAAGGTTGCAAGAATTATTGGGAAAATTTGAATCAAGATGATTACGAAAAAAGATTAATTATCCGCTTACAGTACAAGCAAGAAGAAGCCGGAGGTGCTTTACTTAATAGTTGATTGCGATAAAAACCGGGTAATTTTTAGATTAGTTAAATTGTGGGTTTACTCTACCTGAATCAGTTTATAATAGCTAGGCACTACAGTGGAATACGAAAGCAATATTATTCTTTTATCGAATAACGATGCACTTCTCTGCCGATATTGCCTTCCATATCCATGCCTTCTACAATAACCCTGTAAGTTCCGCTAATTGAAGAATTAAAAGTATTTGACATTGCCCGACCATATAAATCAGTAACTAAATTCGGTTGCCATAATATGGTCGATCGAAAATCTTGGATCCTGCTATTTTCCTGAAAAGTCTTATATTTTGGAATGTAAAATATTTTGGCCGGATAAAACCCCCTCATGTTTGATACCACAAGACCTGCCACATACTTTTTAGAATTATTGTTGTTTTCGTTCCCTTTTTTTGAGTTGATTACAATAATGCCTCCATGACCGGCCTGAACCCCGTAAACCCCCATAGTACCTGCATTTCGTAGTATCTCCACACTTGATACATCATTGGGATTTATATCATCTATTGTCATTCCCAAGGTGTCCGGAATGTAAACACCGTCTAAAACTAAAGTCATATCAGATTTATACAAAGACCTGCCTCTTAAATTAAATGGTTTTCCATTTTGAAAAATGATCCCATTTAATTTTCCACTTCTGGTCAGCCTTTGAGACAGTGTTCCGGCTCCCTTGGTAAGTATGTCACTGGTAATAATCTCATCATAGTTACCTAAACCTCCCATATTTGAAGTGTGCGGCTGAACTATTTTAATTGCCGTTATTTTTACTTCCTGTAGCTGAATTGCATCTTTTCTTTGCACACCATACTGCTTTCTGGAGTTTTCAGCATAAGCAGGCATTAGTTTAGTATCTATATCAGACTGGTATTGGTCATATTTACCGCTTCTGAATTGGGTATTGGTTTTTTCCAGGTTAATTACTACATTCCTGTTTCCTTTTTGGGTCTGCGCCTGGATCATGACTTCAGAAGTATCTGAAAAAGTAAGGTCTTCAAATGCAAATTTGCCTTTACCGTCTGTTTGTGTGTGCTTAAATAGCCCGCCTTTGGGTCCTATAAGCGAAACTGTTCCGTTCTGGATGGGTTTTCCGAAAAGAGATTTTAATCTTCCGGATATGGCGATTCCTTTTTCAACCTTGTAATTAGATAGGGGAATGTTACCGGATATTAATTGATTCCATTCAAAACGTCGATAACCCTGGGTTAACATTAACTTATCCAGGTCTGACCTCGTATCATCCGTTATATTGATGAAATAATAATTAGGCTTTTCAACATAACCTTTCAGATCTGAGGTTAACAGGAGATCAGAAAAAATGGTATGCTCGTTTGTATCATCATAAGGTACGATTTCTTCGTTTACAACAGAAACTGAAAAAGTTCCCTTTACAAGCTGACTATTAGAATTTCTTGCAGTTAAATATATCATTACAGGATCTCCCTGTTTAAAACTTGCCTTTTCAGTACCAATACTTAAATTTAACTGATCAAAATTCTGTATAAAAACTAACCGTTCATTTAGTGGATCTCCGCTATTAGAAAATAAGGTAAACTGCACTATACCTGAAGGGAATTTTGTCTTCATAACATGAGCAGTAAATTTTTTATCGGTTATTTTTAATTTTTCATCAT